>CAYOAY010000001.1:0-57653 GCA_964402155.1 uncultured Muribaculaceae bacterium
TATTACTAGATATTTAACCTTATAATTTTTGTTGCACTTCTAATTACAATTTAGCGACATATCAAAAAAATGTAATAAATTAGAATATATATTTTTATTTATTAATTATTTTAATTTGATTATTATCAATATAAGCAAGAACATTTTTTCTTCTTGCATTATTTTCATTAGATAAAGCATCATTACCTGATAATATATCTTGTTTAGGTGAAATAATTTCTACTTGTTTTCTATTTAGATTATTATCTATTATAACTTTTAACCCTTTTAATAAAGCTTTATAAATTGCGGTATATGTATCTTCAGTTGAATTTGTATAATTACCTCCACTACCCATATATGATGAATCCTCAATTTTGTAACTCCAACAATATGAATCATCACTATTCTTAGTTGGTGTAACATTTAGTTTTACTGGCCCAGTACCTAAATCCTTAATTGTTTTTGTATCAACAAGTTTAGATAATGCTTTTTTAAGTTTTCGATAGTCACCAATTTTAATTTCATTTACTTCATCACTTAAATTAATAACTCCAGTCGCAACATCGATAACCGTAAATCCTTTTTTTGCTACATCTTGTTTTTCTACACCTAGTTCTTGATACATCTTATCATATACTTCAATTTTTTTGCCTAAAATAAAATCATCTAATCCTTTTAGAAAAGCATTTAAATAATCCTCATATCTTGTATCAAAACAATATTCTCTTAATGAATAATACAATAATACTTCTAATAAGTAACCAGATATTTGATTAAGTTTTTGTTCATCTCGGTAATACTTAATGATTTGAATTGTATTTCTAAAATATGTATAATCACGATTTGCAATTTCAACAAATTTATTTCTTTTTTCTTCCTTATCAAGTAAATAATTTTCAGGTAAATCAATGATTGTTGAATTATTTGGATAATAAATAATTAAATTGAACACATCATTATCTAATTTAAAACTAATTAGATTTTTATCATCATCATATTTAATATCACTTAATTTTTGAATATCATCAATATTAAAAATTATTGCATTAATAATTTCATTAACAATTATTTTATTTATTAACGAAAAACACTTGTTAATATCTGAATTTACAACAACCACAACATCAATAATATTAGAACTTGCAATCATTGTATTCTTCATAATACTTCCTGATTTGATTATATCTACTAAAGTAAAGTATTTGTTACTGGATAAAATAACTTTAATTAGATTTATATTATTTAATATTTGTTCTTTACGAACTTTTGATACTTCTTGTTCACTAACAAGTTTTCTAAATTCTTTTTCTGTCATATCATTTCTCCTACTTTATTACAAGTATTATATCATAAATTTTAAAAATAATCTATAATTTAATAAATATAATAGCAACAAATAAAAAACTTAGTTAAAAAGATGATTAAATTTCTAACTAAGTTTTATGCTATATATATATTCTTTTCTTTTTACAAAATATCTTAATTCATTAAACCCCAAATCTTTAAATATTTGAAAATACATGAATTGTTGCTTATAATATTTTTCATATGCATCTTCATTATGACTATCAGAAGAAAGACTAAGTTTAACTCCTCCTTCTTCTTGATACCATTTCAATATTTTCTTTAAATGAGTAACTCCTAAGATATTTTCAACTTTCATATTAATTTCTAATGTTTTATTTTGTTTAATTAATAATTTAAATATCTTTCTTACGAATGATTCATATGCATCAATTAATAAAGTATCATCAATTAAATAGGCCGTTTTAAAACCATAATCAAAATGACTTAAAACATCAAAGTTATCAAAATTATTAAGCGCATCAATAATGTTATTAAAATATATATTTAACATATTATCAATACCAATATTAATAAAGGCATCTTTTAAATAATAATCATATACATCATTATCATGAATACTAAGATTAATGAAATCAAATTCATATGAATTAATTACATCATTAATATTATGAATATAATTTTTTTTATATCCCATTTCTACACCTAATAAAGGAGTAACATTTGGAAATTTCTTATTTAAACTATTTAATTCACTTATTAATTGATCAAAGTTAACAGTCCAATCTTGATGATTATAAGCACTAGCAAATTCAATATGTTCTGTTGTAACAAAATACTTAGTTTGATAATTAGAAGCTATTTGATAATACTTTTCTATATTTGCTTTTGAATCTAACGAATAACTAGTATGACAATGTTGGTCGTGAAGCATATTAATGTTTACTTGGTTTAGTACTATCAAATTTCTTTCTTTCCACAGTATCTAAGATTCGTTTACGTAATCTTATACTTTTAGGAGTAATTTCCACTAATTCATCATCATCAATAAAATCTAAGTAATTTTCTAAAGTTAAAACACGAGGTTTCTTTAAAACAACCGTTGTATCTTTTGTTGAACTTCTTTGGTTTGTTTGTTGTTTTTCTCTTGTAATATTAACCGCTAAATCTTCTTCACGATTACATTCGCCAACAATCATTCCTTCATACACAGTTGTACCTGGTTCAATAAATAGTTCACCACGGTCTTCAATACCACCACACGCATACGCAGTTGCCATTCCGGAATTAAATGAAACAAGAACACCAAGTTTGCGACCAATAAATGCCTCAGGTGTAACTTTACGATAATCTAAGAAATAGTGATTTATGATACCATAACCATGCGTTACACTTAAAAATTCATTCATAAATCCGATTAAACCTTTAGAAGGAATACTATAAATTAATCTTGTTTGTCCTTCATGGCTCGACATATTTTCTAGAATTCCACGTCTGCTACCAAGCATTTCAATGGCAGGGCCTATATATTCATCAGGCACATCTACTTGAACAAATTCATATGGTTCACAAGTATCACCATCAATTTCTTTTAAGATTACCCTTGGTTTTGATACTTGGAACTCATATCCTTCACGTCTCATATTTTCTATTAATATAGATAGATGTAATTCACCACGTCCCGATACAATCCATTCTTCTTTATTACCAACGCGTTCTACTTTTAAACTAACATCACGTTGAGTTTCGCGGTACAATCTTTCTTCAATTTTACGAGCTGTAACAAATTCACCTTCTAAGCCACTCATTGGACTAGTGTTCGTTCCAAAATTCATTTGAACTGTTGGTTCTCCAACTTTAATTAATGGAAGAGCATCATCACAACCAACCTCACAAACAGTTTCCCCAACATATATATCTGGAAGACCAGCGATTGCGACTATATCTCCAGCACAAGCTTCTTCTACTTCAATTCTTTTTAGTCCCATAAATGAAAACAACTTTTGGATTCTAAATGGTTTAATTGATTTATCAATTCTAATACAAGATACATTTTGATTTAATTTTACTTTACCACTAACAATTCGACCAATTCCAATTCGACCTACGTATTCATTATAATCTAGTAATGCAGGTTGAAATCTAAATGGTTTATCTTCTTCAATATCTGGATCTGGAATTTCTTTTAAAATCATATCAAGTAATACTTCCATACCTTTAGTTTGTGTAGATACATCAGGAGACAAGCTTGAAGTATCTTGAATTGCTGAAACATAAACAACAGGGAAATCCAATTGATCATCATCGGCACCAAGTTCAATAAATAAATCAATTACTTCATCAACTACTTCTAAAGGTCTTGCTGCTTCACGGTCAATTTTATTAATTACAACGATAGGTTTTAAATGATGCTCTAATGCTTTTTGTAAAACAAACCTAGTTTGAGGCATTGTTCCTTCATAGGCATCAACAACAAGTAAAACACCATCAACCATTCCCATTATTCTTTCTACTTCACCGCTAAAGTCAGCATGGCCTGGAGTATCTAAAATATTAATTTTATATCCTTTATAATTTATCGCTGTGGTTTTGGCTAAAATTGTTATACCACGTTCTCTTTCAATATCATTTGAATCCATTGCTCTTTCTGATACAGTTTCATTTGATCTAAATGTTGAAGAAGAAGAAAGCAACGTATCAACAAGAGTTGTTTTTCCATGGTCAACATGGGCTATAATTGCTATATTTTTTATATTCATAATAATCACCTCAAAAATAAAGAAAAAGCTACTAGTTTAAGAACAAAGTTGCAGTTCTTATCCTACTAGCTGTTTTAAACCTTGTTTATTATACACCATTTAAGGCAATTTGTCAAAAAGATTATACTATTTTTACAAGGTTATATTAATTTTCACTTCTTCTATTAAATAATAAAACAACAATACCAATAAATACCATTACAATACCAACAAGTAAAATATTTAATGGATTTTGATAAATAAATAACCAAAATTGTATGAAACTATGTTCTTTAAAATAAAAGGCAATTATTATTTCTTTACTGATATTTACAAGTGTAACCATATTTAATGCATAGAAACCACCTAAAACAATTAGTAAGATACCAATGAATTTACCCATTTTAATTGAGGATCCTCCATCCTTATCTTTAATTAAACTATCTAGGCCTATAATCATAAATATATATAATAATATTTTAACGACACTAAATATAAATAGAATAACAATTGCTAGAATAACCGTCCCATAGTACCCCATTACATTAAATACTTTTACATATTCGGTAAGAATAAATGCAATTGTGCCAACCACAAAATGAATTAATGTAATAATACTAAATATAACCATTATCCATTTTAGTGTTTTAAAGACAGATACACTTACTTCATGTTTATTATGTGCAATTGAAAACAACATCCATAAAAAGACACAACATATAATATTGGGAACAAATCTTATAAGCATTAAACCCATCCAGTTTAAACTTTGTAACATTATGTCACTACCACAACTTATAGAAGAAACGAATCCCGCAAATAAATCTATTGCGACAAATATTGTATAAAGTATACATACAGTTCTCATATATCCAGAACCAAAAGTTTTTCCAATTCTTTCGCGTCTTTCTAGATTTTTACTATTAATATCTTCTAAACTTTGTTCATTTACATTTTCTATGGTTTCCATATTTACCTCCTAATAATACTTTAATTATATCATATTTTTAATTATTATTAAATAGACAATATATTTGTTTTGTCTTAATTTATTTCATTATCAATAGTTTGTATATTTTTACATTGATTAATTTTATTAAATAATAAATATATACTATAAGATAACATTGCTATATATATAATAATCATACCTATAAAAACTATATACCCAAAATTATTTGCATTATTTATTACATATGAAACAATCGAAATATAGATTCCTTCCTTTTTAATTATATTAATGATACCTAAGACAACTAATATAATTATAATACAAATATTTAAACATCCATATATTGTCATTAACACTTTATTTGGATTTTCATTGTTAACTATTGATAACATAATATTGTAAAATACCAAATATATTGTTGCGAAAAGAATTAGTAAAGTAAACGGATAAACAATCTTTGCTTTATCAATAAAACTAAGGTTAGCATCAGGTGAACCTATAGAATGAGAACAATCTTGAATAATTAAAAGTAAGAAACAAATAAAGATGCTAGCTGCTATAATATATATATACTTTAATATTCCTTTTACTCTTAATAGAATTAAGGCTGCTTTTGTATTTTTTTCAACAGTTAAAAGCCACAAACTAATTGAAGTCATTATTATAAATAATAATGGTATTAATGTAATAATAAAATTAGCAATTTCCATTTGTCCAGCTATTCCTATTATAAAAAATAATAAATAAAATAAACCAAAACAAGAATAAAGACTACTCAATAGAGTCATTTTATTTTTCATAATTTCCATCCTTTCTTTTAACTAATAATTTAATAAAGATAACTAAATAAAAAATTACAACCGTAATAACAGTACCCACTAAGTATCCAGAAAAATCAATTAATACATCATCAAAGGTACCTGTTCTTCCTTTAACTGATAACTGAATTATTTCTGTCACCCCCGCAAGACTAAATCCAACAACTAAAGATATTATCATACCTACAATTTTTCGATTAAAGAAAAAATAAATTACTCCAAAAGCAATAAGCGATAATATCATAAATGCTCCAAAATGACCGATACCTTTTCTAATTAATAAATAGAAAGCAGGTTTAGGAGGATTAATAACATTAACAATTATATCATAAATAAATGAAGAACCATCACTACTTGTTAATACTATATGACAAGTTGTTTTTCCTTTTTTTATACCATATATAATTCCAGCATCATCAACCGTTGATATAGTATTATCATCAATTAAATATTTTATTTCATAATTATTTGGAAAAATAGTATTTTCATTATATATAATTTTATCATTTGAATTAACCACAACATTCATCTGATTATCTACATCATAATTTACTTTCTTACTTATTACTTTTACCTTAATTTCTGAAAATATACTTGGATTATCATTTAAATACACTCTTACATTAATAAGAGATTTACTACCTTCAAATGCCTTTAAATAACCATTTTGTAAAATATCTAAAGCTATATTATCTTCGGCTTCCCATTTTAAATCAATATGATTGGCATTACTTGGTATTATATTTAAATAATCATTTAAATTTACTACTTCGTCTTCATAAACCGAAAAGACATTATTCTCAAAATTCTTATTAGGTTTTAATATAAGTTGTTCTACAGGGATATTTACAAAGGTTGTTATTTCAAAAGACTTAATAATATATATATCATCATTTTCTTTACTAGTTAATTTAATATCAACTTTACCTTCTTTTAAACAAGTCATTTTACCATTTTGATCAATCAACGCCACATCTTCATTTAGTGATTCCCAAATAACTGATTTACTTGTAGTATTTTTTGGAGTATATATGGCATGAAGTTGATAACTATTACCAACATTAAACTCAGGTGCAGCTGTATGAATTGAAAGTTTCTGAACAGGTATTTCAATAATCTTTCCTTCTAATTCAACTACATCATATATATCTTCGTATTCATCTATCCATACTTTTAGTTTTACTTTTCCTTCTTTATTAAAAGTAAGACTACCATTTGAATTAATACTTGCAATATCACTATCTAATTCATACTTTATTGTTTTCTTTGAGGCATTCTTTGGTAATATTTCACATTCTATATTAATAGAACTACCAACTCCATAAATTTCATTATTTGTTAAAATCTTTATACTAGTTGGTTTTATAAATTCAGCACTAGAACCAATCCCCGTTTGCCCAGTAATTGTTTCAGTTATAATATCACTCTGGCCCGCCGATACATCTCCCGGCATACAAGCTTCTAAAATTAAAACAAGAGCAAGGATAAAATAACATGAAAGAAATCCATACTTAAAGATTAATTTAATTATTTTTTTCATTTATTGACCCTCATTATAATTTACCATAAACAAAAGGGAATCTTCTTGTATATCCGTAATACCTTTCGATACAATATCTGTAAAATGAGCACCATTACACAAAAATATATAACCACGCGTTTTTCCAAAAAGCATAAAACTTCTTAATCCATAAGCATTACCAAAATGTCCATATAAAGTCTCACCATATCCATCAAGAATTAATAATTGTAATCCTTTTTTCTTATATTGAGGATCATCACTAATTCCTTCCCAATGTATTTCTTTCATATATTCGATTGTTGATGGTTCAAATAAACGAACATTTTCATATATACCATAATTCATTAACATTGTCATTATTTTGTTTAATCCAAGAATAGAAATAAATAATCCACCAGCAGGCATTCTAAAATTATCCCCTAATGAATATTTAGGATATTCATATTCTAAAAATAAGTTTAAATCTCTATTCATAACAAATTCATTATTTAAAGAATTATAATCATAAAGCGATGCTATATTATTTTTATCAACTATATCAGATATTCTAAAACTTGCATCAATATTTAGAGGAAGCAAAATCTTTTCTCTAATATAATCGCTAAAATACATTCCACTTACCTTTTCAATAATACAAGCTAAAATGCCACAACCAAAATTAGAATATTCAAAATGACTACCAGGTAAAACATTTCTAAAAGTTCTATCTAAATAATATTCATATTCTTTATTAGTTAATAAGTCTTGTAACTTTACTTCAAACTTTGGTCCATTAACACCATCATATCCCTTAACTGAATCTTCACCATCACTAATACTAGAAGTTTGAGTCATTAACATTTCGATGGTTATTTTATTATTTGGAAAGTACGGGTTTCTAACACTATAGCCTAAATATTTGCTTATATCTTCAGTAATATCAATCTTTTTTTCTTCATATAATTTCATAATTCCTAGGGCAACAACTACCTTAGAGATAGAAGCAATTCTGAATATTGTATTTTCATTTATCTTTTGAGAAGTTTTAATGTCGCTGAATCCATTAAAAGATGTATATAAGGTATTTGAATCATTTATTAATGTCGCAATACCCATATATTTATATTTATTAATTATTTTTTCAAATTCTTTATTATAACTCATATATATCACCTTACATTAATTATACCACATTTATAAATTTTAATCAATAATGTAGAAAAGTAACTTACCATAATGATAAGTTACTCTGTTTCATTTATCTTTTTTCTTTTTTGAAAAAATCTACATAACAAGAATATTGTAACAAAAGCAATTACTCCTAATATTATACCAATTACTAATTCAGCTCTACTATAATTGAAATTAGTATTATCGATTATACATGTTTTAATTATAATTGCGGGAGCAGCAATAACAAATGCGAAAGAAGCAAACTGAAATTGTTGTGAATATCTATTCATTAAATACTTAATTAATTTTGATAATAAGAATGCACCAATTGCATAACCTATTAAATAAGTCCCCATAATACCTAAGTTTGGCAAAACATTAGTAAAAGTTACAAGTTCATAGATCGTATTAGTAAATGCATAATAATAGCCTAGTGCTAAAAATACAACAGCGAAGTCAACACCAGGTATCACTAATGTAACTGAGGTAATAACACCAATGAAAAACCAGTGGATATAATCACCAATTGTCATATCATTAAACTGAATATTAGTTGTTTCATTCAAACAAACAGAATATAAGATTATTAATGCAATAACAAAGATAAATACTAATATATTTGATGGCTTTTTAATTCCATTACTAAGAGACATAAAAGTTGAAGGTATACTTCCCATTATAGAACCAATTATTACTAGTACAATTGGAAGAGGAAACAATACATATATAATATTAACTGATATCGAACCTAATATTGCGCCTAAAAAAAATCCTAAAACTAAAGAACCTAAAAAAGGAAAGTACTTTTTAAAATCCTTAAGAATTCCACTAATAGATTCAATTAATAAACCATATGTGCCTATCATTATGGCTACTGTACTTGCACTAAGGCCAGGTATTGCTACACTTGCAACTCCAAGTAAAATTCCTTTTAAGGCAATTATTACATATTTCATAAAACCACCAACTTCTAACTAAAAAGTATTTTATCATAATACTTTAGTTTTGTCTAAATATTTGAAGATAAATTTTAAAAACATAAGAAAATAAAATCATCTCATGTTTTTAAATATTCATTTTATACCATTTCTTGTTTTTCAGGTACATTATTCCAATAATATGTACCATCTACTTTTTTATTTGCAATCCAACTAAAGTCAGTTCTTGTGCCATCATATTCAGGATATTTAGGTGAACCATAGCCAGTAATTCTTGCGTCATTTATACTCCAACGCCATACATCAACTCTATTGCTTGCATTACCTTCAATTGTATAAACATAGTTAGCATCAGAATATACTACCATACCAGTATGAGATGAACCAGCGCTTAAGAAAAATACAACATCACCAGATTTTGGTTGATAGCCTTTTTTATCATGGAAAATACCTTGTGATTTACACCATTCAGCACCAGTATAAACACTACAATATTTTAATAATAACTCATTACTTAAACCGGCATGATACCAACACCAAGAAACAAACATTGCGCACCATGGTCCTTCCATATTATACCAATGATTATACTTTGTATCATTTACATATTCACCACTTACTGAATCATATCTTTCAACATAACCTTGTTCACCAAGAGCAATCTTTAAAACTCTATCTATATAATCAACATTTGCTTCGCCTTCAATTTTTAAACGATATATTGATTTATTTTTTGGATTATCAGTTTCATAAGCATAAATTGTTGCTAAGCCTTCACCGATTGCCATAAATACATCATCATATATATATCTAATCATTTCTTGATTAGTACTACCTAATGTCATATCTTCAATACTATATCCATCATTTAACTTAATATGTATTTGGTCACCACAAGCAATACTTCCTAAATATTCTTCTTTAATAGATAATTTTAAATCAGTGTTATCTTTATTAATTACTTCAAGCTTATATGTAGATTTAACTAAATCATTAGTTTTTGATGAAACAGTTAAAATGGTTTCCCCAACCCTAACAGCCGTAACTGAATAATCATCATTTAAAACAAAATTATCATTACTTAATTCCCAGTTAAAATCGCTTAATTCATTTCCTTTAGTAACACCTAAATTAAATATATCTAAATATGCTTTTTCAGAAATATATAATCTATCACTTGTTGAAAAAATTTTAGGACAATCTTCTATAACCTCAATTGTCGTATAGATTGCGGAAGTAGGATTAGATTTTAAACTAATAAATAAATCTGCTTTTCCAATTCCAAGTGGATTAATTCGATATTGATTATCTACCATAATAACATTATCACTCATAACTTGAATATTTAAAGAATTATAATCATCAAAATCTTTAAGTCTTAAAGCAATAGAACCGTTCATTTCCATATAATTGCTAGATAAATTAAAAGTAGGTATTTCATTTATATTAGAACTTTCAACAACAGTAACTTTTTTCGTTAATACTTTTGTAGAATTAAAGTCATAAATCGAAATTAATGTTTCTCCTAAATTCTTTGCATATATATAATTACCATAATTTAACAAATTATCATTATCTAATTTAATTGAATAACCAAAATTTTGAATTTCATCTTCATAATCATTTATAGTTAATTTAATCTTATCAAAATACCCTTGTTCAATAGTCTCTCCTATATTAATTTTAATATCTGTTTCTTCATCAAAAGTAGGTTTATCATCATCTTTTTTGCTACAACCCACAATTAAAAATAAACAAAAAAATAAAATTAAGTATCTAAATTTAAATTTCATTTTATACTCCTTCCAAAACATTTATTAATACTATTTACTGATATACCAATTATATCATATTTTATTTTTAAGTCAACTACTTAAAGTATATATTGTCACAATTTGTATTTTTTTTGTTATAATATATTCAAGGAGAATAATTATGAAAAAGAAACTATACTTATTATTAATAACACTAATTTTTGTATTTACAAGTTTTACTGCTAGTTGTACAACAACTAAATCTGATAAAATCATTTTACCAGATTTAGAATATATGTCTAGAGAAGAAATATCTGAAGAATTAGATAAATTGAATATTACTTATTTCTTTAAATTTGCTAATGTAATTTGTAATATGGAAGGTGACTATGATTGTTTTGTTAAATATAATAGTGGCCTTAAAGCCGGAGATGAAATATCTAAAGATGATCAAATCTATGTATATACTACTCCACTTCGTCTAACAATAAATAATCTAGATAAAGTATCACTAACTACCGATTATGAAGGCAAAAGCTTTTTAGAAGATGGAATTGGTGAAGTTGTATTAAGTAGATGTATTGATGGTGATACAGCTTATTTCTATGATAAAGTATCTAATTCCAATGAATTAATAAAGGTAAGATTTCTAGGAATTGATACACCAGAATCTACGAGAGAACATGACCCATGGGGTGAAGCTGCTTCTAAATATACTAAAAACATTTTAACAAAAGCTAAAACAATTGTTTTAGAATCAGAAGGAGCTATTAAAGATACATATAATCGATATTTAGCGTGGGTATGGGCAGATGGTAAATTAGTAAATCTTCAAATAGTTCAAGCTGCATATTCAAATTCAACCACTTCAAAAAGTTCAAAGTATTTTGATATTATGAATTTAACAGCAACACAAGCTAAAAAAACAGGTAGAAGATTTTATGGAGAAATAGATCCTGATTATAACTATAATCAAAAATAATTAAATGCTTGCAAAAGTAAAAGAAATGTGATAGAATACTTTACGATGCTGGGATAGCTCAGTTGGTAGAGCAACTGACTCGTAATCAGTAGGTCGTAGGTTCAATTCCCATTCTCAGCACCATTTTAAAAAGCATAGGTTTGATGCATAAGCAATCAGACCTTTTTTCTTTACCTGATTGATACAACTACTCGACAAAGTTTACTGTAACTCCTTATTCAACATGTGCCTAAAGTATTGACAATAGGCATATAATATGATATAATAAAGCATAATAAGTTAGGAGGATTCAGAAATGAAGATAAGTGTGAATATTAAAATGGAAGAGAGTATAAGAGATCAAGCCAAGGACCTGTTTGCGAAAATGGGTTTGGATATGACAACTGCGGTCAATATGTTTTTGCTTGCAGCACTTCGTGAAAAGAAGATTCCGTTTGAAGTCAGTGCGGTATCTAAAACAGATGATGAAGCTAAGTATGAAAAGTTTTTCGCACAAAAATTAAGAACGGCGGAAGAACAAGAAAGTGCTGGAATAATGCATAATTTCGATGATTTTATGCAAGAGGTAGATAGCCGTTATGACGATAGATAATTATACAGCGGTCATTTTACCACAAGCGGAAAAAGACATTACAGAAATATTGGACTATATAACAACCGAGTTTTCTAACTCGATGGCAGCAAGAAATTTATGGGTAGACATAAAAGAAGCGATCGGAAGGGCAAAAATGTTTCCGTATGCGATGCCGCTACTCAAGAATGAACGAATCACGCTGGGGAAAGAGTACAAACGATTGGATGTCAACAACTACGTTGTGATTTATAAAGTGGTTGAAGAATTGAAACAAATTCGTATATTCGCTGTTTTTTATGGGCCGTCCAACGTAATGGCGAAAGTATTAAACAGAATATAAAGCCGAAAAGCAAATATTAGTTAAGGATTTAAAAAATAAATGAATATATAGATTTAACTTTAGACAATATTGAAAAAGAACATATATGTTGTACAATAGACGACAAAAAGCATCAAGAAGGTGTTGATAAAAAAAGAATGGATAAAAAGTAAGTTAAAAGACGGTCACGTATTTAGAAAACTAAATGCTAGAGGTAAGATATTTATTGAAGCGGAATATGCACCCTTGTTTCTAAAAAGAAAAAACCATTTATAGGAAATAAGAAATTTTTTGAGCGTTTAGGTTTTAAGGTTGTTGATAGTATTGCCGATTACGAATTATTAGCCTTACAATTTGATACTAATGAATCACCCAGATTTAATGATACTGCTAAACTTATGAAGATAAATAATCAGCAATTTACTATTTATTATAGTAACGAATGTCCTTACGAAGAATATGAAGTAAAAGAATTAGCAGATTATGCGAAAGAAAATAACATAACGATTGATTTTATTAAAATAGATTCATTAGAGAAAGCAAAAAATGCACCTTGTTTTTTTAACAACTGGGCTAATTTTTATAAAGGAGAGCTTGTATCTAATACGATATTAAACGCAAATTCATTTGAAAAGTTAATTAAATAACAAATTCCAATTTATAGGTGAACTCACTTTCTTCTTACTGTACGCATAATTTAATAGTGTACGCAAATAGTATTAAAATAGGTAGTGGCACATATTTTAAAAAGCATAGGTTTGATGCGTAAGCAATCAGACCTTTTTTCTATACATAAATAGATCATTTTATCTGTAATGCCAATTTAACTCTTGTAAAAAGTGTCATTAGTGTTCTTCTAAGAATTCAATATAATAATCTAGATTTTTGCAAGTAAGTAGCAACAACAAGTTGCTTGTCAATGCTAATCGATTGTGATACAATATAATTACAACCTAGGAGGATATAATTATATGAAAACAAAGGATATAATTTTCGAACTCAGAACAAAAAAAGGACTATCACAAGAGGAACTTGCAGAAAAGGTATTCGTAACAAGACAAGCGGTTTCTCGGTGGGAAACTGGCGAAACAACACCTAACATCGATACGCTTAAACTTCTTTCAAAATTTTTTGACGTTTCTATCAACACTCTTTTGGGGTCTCCAAGAAAACTGATATGTCAATGTTGCGGAATGCCCCTTGACGACTGCACAACCAGCCACGAAACCGATGGTAGTTTTAATGAAGAATATTGCAAATGGTGCTATAATGAAGGCGAATACACGCTTGATATTTGGAAACAATATGGTGATAGCAGTAGAAAAGAAAAACTTGAAGAATTAAAAAAACAACTAATGTACGAATTCAATACACTTTTAAATATTGAGAAATTGCCAAAGGTTGAACAATTAAACGTGTTATCGGGCGAATTTATCAATATGGAATACATGCTTCCCAACGGCACCAAGGCTAAATTTCTTGACGACAAAAAAACGTATCTCGGCAATCAACTTGAAAGCGAATTTGGCGGTAGATGCTTTGGTATAGCCGCAAACATGGACTTCCTTCTCATATGCACTTATGAAGAAAATGGTAAGAATCCAGAGTTAGTAATTTACAAAAAGAGATAATCCAATTTAACTAATGAGTATACTCATTTTAATCTATCGAACGTAAATTTAGTATAGAATCAAAATTAAAATGGCACACATTTAAAAAGAATAGGTTTGATGCGTAAGCAATCAGACCTTTTTTTACAAAGAACTCCGAGGGCGAATTATATATATGGTACAAAAATACGATATTCATTTTGATAAAGAATCTAATTAGATTGCTCACTTAACTTAACAAAAAATGCTCAGTTTGTTATAATTAAATAAAAAGGAAGGAGGTTAAACTATGAGTATAATATCAGACAAAACTGAGTATAAAAGAAGAGTTATAGATACAACGATTGAAACATATTTAGAAGTTAGTGGTGCAGTTTGTATTGAGGAACCTAAATGGTGTGGCAAAACTTGGACATCTGCATTTCATTCCCATAGTGAGTTTTTAGTTGGAGATTCTACTAATAATTTTTCAAACAAGCAACTTGCAGAGTTAAATCCTTCTTTAATTTTACAAGGTGCAACACCTCGTATGATTGACGAATGGCAAGAAGTTTCATTGATTTAGGATGCAACACGAGCTGAAATAGATAAGCGTCATAAAAAAGCACAAATTATTTTAACAGGTTCATCGACCCCAAGAACGAAGGGAATTATGCATACTGGTTCGGGTAGAATTGTAAGACTTAGAATGAATACAATGTCATTATATGAATCCGACGATTCATCTGAAAAAATCAGTCTAAAGGAGCTTTGTGATGATAAATTTGCAATGCAAATGCTTGATGAAGTGCCACTTAAAAAACTTGCAATTTATATTGTGCGTGGTGGTTGGTCCGAAAACATTTCTGTTGATGATAAAAAAGTTCATTTAATGCCGCGAGCTTATATTGATAACTAAATAAGTGAAGACTTAAACAGTCTAAATGACGGTGTAAAATACGATAAACATAAAACAACTCTTCTTCTTAAATCACTTGCAAAAAATGAATCTACTACTGTATCTGATTTGTCTTTACTAAAGGATATTATTGAACAAGATAGTGAATCTATGAGCAGAAATACAATAGCAAAATATCTTGAAGCCTTGAATTGCTTGTTTATTTTAAATAATCAAGCTCCATTTTCTCCGAATCTGCGTTCGTCACTTCGAGTAAAACAATCAGAAAAGAGCCATTTTTACGATCCAGCGATGGCTGCAACTTTATTAAACGTTACACCTGAGAAATTGCTTGGCGACTTAAATACTTTCGGATTCTTATTTGAAGGACTTGTAGAACGTGATTTAGCAATTTATGCTCAATCTTTTGGAGCAAAGTTGTTTCATTATCAGGACTATAAAAATAATGAAATAGATGCTGTAATAAAACTTGAAAATAGCGATTGGTGTGCATTTGAAATTAAGCTTAGCACAAAGAAAATCGATGAAGGTATAAAAAAATCTAATTAAAGTATGCAATGATATCGAAAAAATTGGCGGTAAACCACCAAAGATTAAATGCGTAATCTGCGGTTTATCCAATGCGGCATATCAAAGACCAGATGGGGTTTATGTTGTCCCCATTACAACATTAAAAAACTAAGATTATTAATCACTTACTAATTAAACTATACAAAATAGTTTTAAGGAAAATAATTAAATAATAAAATTAGTTGCGGAATAAGTAAACAATATCGCCATTTTTTAAAGGAAACTAACTAGTTTAATAATATTATCTAATTCAATAACTGTTAAGATAAATGTTAATTTAATTACTACCTTTATTCTTATAATCACACCTAAAGTAAAAAGTGACAAACATCAAGCCGTCACTTTTTATTTTAAAAATATTGCAAGAGAATATATATTATATTAATTATTACTTTTTTTCTTATAATCATCTAAAAAGTTATAAGACATATTATCATTATGATAACCAATTAATGTATTTAAATTAACATCATGAACACTTCTAAATATATTTATATCTACATTCGGATATACTTTTCTTAGATTATTTATTAACTCTTTAACTTCTTTTCTTTTTGAATTATGTTCTACTTCTACATTTTCAGTAAATCGACATGCACATTGTAAAAAATGTAAATCATTACTTTTTGCCCAACTTATGATACTTTTTTCCTTAACTAAATATAATGGACGTATTAACTCCATTCCTTCAAAATTAGTACTATGTAGTTTTGGCATCATTGTTTGAATTTGTGAACCATAAAGCATTCCCATTAAAATAGTTTCAATTACATCATCAAAATGATGACCTAACGCTATTTTATTACATCCAAGTTTTTTAGCTTCAGAATATAAATAACCTCTTCTCATTCTTGCGCATAAATAACATGGAGATTCTTTAATATTATTAACAACATTGAAAATATTAGTTTCAAAGAAATTTAAAGGAATATTTAAGATTTTTGCATTTTCTTCAAGTAGTTTTCGATTTTCTTCATTATATCCTGGATCCATCGAAATAAATGCTAACTCAAAATCAACATCACCATGTGCTTTAAGTTCTTGCATGCATTTTGCTAAAAGCATTGAGTCTTTTCCTCCAGATATACATACAGCAATCTTATCCCCTTTTTCAATCATTTGATATTCATCAATACCTCTTAAAAAAAGTCTCCATATCGTAGGTCTAAATTTCGTTATTATGCTTCTTTCTATTTCTTTATATCTTTCCATATAACACCTATACTTATAAATTTTATAATTTATATTTATTATAACATAAGACTTAATCAAATTATTTTTATTTGCATAAAAATGTAAATAATTACTAATATTTTCATAATTAAATTGATTGATGTATTAACAAAGATATGATATAATATTTGTGCCTGGGGAGTTCGCTTTTTCACAAAATTGGCGACCCGAACAAAAAAACATAGGGGACGATGATTATGTGGTGTCGAAGGCCTGCTACGGGTAGGAATCCTAAAATGTAATCTTAAGTCTACCACCTTAGAGTAACATGCGGTGGCGCATGGTGATAACGGCTCATCTGGGTTAACTCTACATAATAATCACAAAAGATAAGTTGTTCTTATCTTTTTTTTCTTGCTTATATTTATAAATTATGATACAATATAAATATAGTTTATACAAGGAGGAACAATTATGAAATGGGATTTAACTTACCATTTTAAAAATGATAAAGAGTTTGAACAAGCATATAATAATGTTCAAAATTTAGTAAAATCTTTTTCATCTTTTAAAGGCAAATTAGGTGAACCAAATAGTTTTAGAGATTATTATTTAAAAATTAAACAATTTGAAAGTGAGGCATCTAAAGTATATCAATATGCATCACTAAAAAGTGATTTAAATAAAAAGAATGTAGAAAATGCTTCTAATATTGCAAAATGTCAAATGATGCTTTACACATTTAGTGAAATTACTTCTTTTGAATCACCAGAAATAATTAAACTAGGACAAGAAAAAGTAACAAGTTTTTTAAATCAATTTCCAGAGTTAAATGAATTCAAATTTTATTTTGACAAATTATTTAGAAACGCAAGTCATATACTAGATGAAAATAGCGAGAAACTACTTTCAATTTATGACCCACTAACAAGTAGTGGTAGTGAACTATATAGTAGTCTTGCTGTTGGTGATTGTAATCCAGTTACCGTAACATTATCGACTAATGAAAAAGTTCAAGTAACACAAGGAAACTATCGTTCTTTAATTGCTGATAGTAAAAATGAACAGGACCGTAAAATTATATTTGAAGCTATCTTTAATTCTTATGAACAAAATAAAACTACTTATGCTTCAATATATAATACTGTTTTACTTGCTGATAAAGCAACATCAAAAGCAAGAGGATATAAGAATTCCTTAGAAGCTCATTTATATGGCAATAATATACCACTTGAAGTATATTATAATTTAATTGATGTAGCTTCAAATAATAATGAAGGATTAAAGAAATATATTAAATTACGTCAAAAATATTTAGGTCTTGAAACATATCATACATATGATCGTTTTATTGAACTAGCATCATCAAATAAAAAATACACATATGAAGAAGCAAAAGAATTATTTTTTAATTCATTAGAAAGTTTTCCACAAGATTTTAAAGATAAAGCTCATGAAGTACTAAAATCAGGCTTTGTTGATGTATATGAACAAGATGGAAAAAGAACAGGTGCATATTCTTCAAGTGTTGCCAATTTACATCCATTTATCTTATTAAACTATGACAATACCTTAGATAGTGTATTTACGGTTGCGCATGAAGCTGGACATTCAATGCATTCGATGTATGCATGTGAAACACAACCAACAATGTTACAAGATTATACTATTTTTGTTGCTGAAATTGCATCAACATTTAATGAACATGCACTATTAGATTATTTTTTAAATTTACCTTCAACAACAAAAGAAGAAAAAATCATGGTAATCCAAAAAGCTATTGATAATATTGCTTCTACTTTCTATCGTCAAACTTTATTTGCTGAATATGAACTTCAAGCTCATGAAATGATTGAAAAAGATATGCCAATTAACCATGAAGTATTATCAAAAATAATGATTGAATTATATAAGAAGTATTATAATCTTGATATTACAAAAGAAAATGTAAAACAATTTGTTTGGGCATATATACCTCATTTATTCTATACCCCTTTCTATGTATATCAATATGCAACTAGCTTTGCAGCAAGTTTTAAATTATACCAAGCTGTTTGTAATAAAGAACAAAATGCACATGAAAAGTATATTAACCTATTAAAATCAGGAGGTTCAAAATATCCAATAGAACAAGCAAAAGATGCAGGTGTTGACTTTATGAAAAAAGAAACATTTATGGCTGTTGTTGATAGAATGAATGAACTTGTAGATATGTTAGAAAAATTATTAGAAGAATAATTAAAAAATAGATATTAGTTTGTGCTAATATCTATTTATTTTTTTATTCAGTCATATATTTAATTGGTAAAAACTTCAATAATAATAAAACTACAATAATTGATGCAAATGCACTTAGATAAGTATATGTTCCATTATATACTATTGAATAAATAATTCCAGCTTCCCAATATAAAACACCAGATAATACTAAGCATAATAATCTTAAACTACAAACCAACAATATAGGAACAGCTATAAAAATAATTCTTTTTAAACCTGTAGTTGATTTAACTTTATTTCTAAACTCTCCAACAAAACCAATTACTAAATTAGGTAATACATAATCTAGTAAAACTTGAGGAACAGTTATTAAATAACTAGACCAAAGTAATTGAATTACACCTATTAAAAGTCCCGTTAATAATCCACCCTTTAATCCATACTTATATCCCATAATAATTGTTGGGACAAATGCAATTGTAATAGACCCACCATTTTGCCATAGTGGTACTGAAATCAAACTTGCAACTAAATCTAAGATTAATCCAAGTGCTGCAAAAATACTAACTTCAGCAATAAATTTAATTTGATTTTTTCTCATACCATTCTCCTTATATATATTTGGAAAATGCGAAGCAAGAGTAATATATAATAAATATATAAAAAAACGTATATTTCCCTCCGCTAGTATCATCTAGTTCAGGTTCAAAGCGTCGTGGTTACCCCACCTCTCAGCATTAGCTCCGCTAATATATCCTTAATCATTATACTAAAAATAATGAACAATGTCAAAACTAAAACACCTTTAAGGTTAGTAACATATTTTATTTTTTTGTTATGCTTCCAGTATTAAATAAAATAATACCTTATTACTGTGTTATATAATGGTTTTTTACTCATATTTCATAATATCATTTATGTTTAAAAATTGAACGATAGTTGTTAAATAATTTATCATAAATACTACATTTGAAAATAGTATATTTGAAGTACGTACTCTAGAGATACTTTTAGCACAATCACTTCCAATTTTCGACTATACTATCCTTTTTAAACTCTATTTCTAAAATAAAATTCGGAAATATAACAACATTTAATATTTTACCAAAATTTTTTTTAATTAGTCCTTTATCAATCAATGATTTTAAAATATTAATGCTTTTTTTGCTGCAAGATAAATATTTTTCTAAATCTTGTCTTAATATTTCTTCATTAGTTTTTATAAACTCCAAAGTTTTTTCTTTCTCAAAAGAAAGAATTAATTTTGACATGATGAGGTTCACCATCATTTATCGTTATACTCGCCAGCTTTCCTAAGATAATTATTAGTTTTGTTCTATCAGGATTAAAGTTTTCTTCAATAATAGGTTTACTATATCCAAAAATATTAATTACATGTAATATTTGTTGGATTCCTGTGCCAGCTCTTTCTCCTATTTTAATTAAACTGAAGATTTTTAAATTGTCTCATTTCTAGAATCATGATTTTCGCTTGCTAAAGCTTCTTCAATACTCATTCTCATACAACCACTATTATCAAACTCAATCCTATCTTTATATTTTTTAATTATTATTCCTCTTGTACCATAATAATCAGCATTTGACAATGTATTACATAAAGCTTCTCTTAGTGCTTTATGCATTTCTGTATCATCAACTCTTTGTGCTCCTTCTAATTTAAAAGAATAAACAAATCCTAAACTAATTTGTTATATACTTTAAAAAAGAAGTCAAATACATTTCCACTTTTAAGTTTTAAAAATCTTTTTCAAACATATTATCAGATTCATTACACTTATATTGTATCATTATTACTAATTTTCAAGTTTTATATGTGTAAATGTGTTCGAATGTTTTAAAGTGTAATATTGATGAATTTATAATATATTATAATAAGAAACAATTTCAATTGCTTTATGCACAGTATCTAATACTAATTTAAAATCTTTTAATTTAGTTGTAGTATATATTATTATATATTTGGCATACATATTCTTAGTTGCACATAGATATTTGACTACATCTCGAACAAAGACGTATAAAAAACACATTAGACTTCAAGTAATAAATATCGTATCACTTTCTCTAATGTGTCTTTTTTTATCTAGTGAATGTTAATCAAATTAGTTCATTGAACTTGTTCTTTTTAAACATACTACTTCTCAAAGATATATTTTAATTATTGCGATCATAAAGTTGATCAATTTGAATAATTGGATTTAGTTTTTCATCTTGTTGTTTTATTTTTTCTATTATATCCATTCTAAGTTCTGCTTTGGTAACTTTAAATTTAAGTGGCATTGCAATATCAAATAAAATATTTGTATGTGTTTGTCCATGAACAACTCTAAAATCATGAATTGTTAAATTTGAATCATAGTCATTAATTATCTTTAAAACCATTTCTTTTAATTCTATCGTTTTAGGGTCTGTAATATCAATTGGATCCATATGAATTACTAAATCAATATTTTTTTCTTGTCTAAAGTCTCTTTCTATATTATCAATAATATCATGAATTTCTAAAATATCACCTTTACACGATACTTCAGCATGGATAGTTGCGAAAACCTTATTATGTCCATACGTGTGAACAACCAAATCATGAACACCTAAAATAAAGGGATAGGAACGAACCTTATTACAAATCATTTCTTGATATTCTTTAGAAACACCTTCACCAATGAGTGGATTCATAGTTTCCTTTAATGTTTTTAAACCAGATATTAAAATAAAGATTGAAACTAATATTCCAATATAACCATCAATTGGAATCCCCCATATATGATAAACAATAGTACCAACAATAACAAATCCTGTAGATATGCAATCATTTAAACTATCTTGAGCCGTAGCAATTAATGCTTGAGAATCGATATCATTACCATTCTTTTTATAAAATAATGATTGCCAACATTTAATTACAATTGATATAACTAATATAATATATATTAATGGACTAATATTTATTTCTTCAGGGTTTAATATTTTAGTAAATGAATTTTTAAATAATGATACACCAATAATTAGAATAATAAATGCAATAATTACTCCTGTCAAATACTCAATTCGTTCATGTCCAAAAGGATGGTCTTCGTCAGCAGGCTTAGATGATAATTTAAATCCAATTAAAGTAATTATTGATGATCCTGCATCTGATAAGTTATTTATTCCATCAGCCATAATGGAGACACTACCACTAATAAATCCAGCTAAAATTTTTACTAAACATAATAGCAAGTTAGAAGCAATACCAACTATCCCTGATAATGATCCATATTTTACTCTGACTTTCGCATCTGTAGTATTTTTATAATCTTTAATAAAAAGTTTTAATAATAATTTTCTCATATTTGTCCTTCTTTATTAAGAGAAAATAAGATTAAATATCCACTTAAGAATATTATGTTCATACATAAATTTAGCAAATGAAGATTCTTCACTTAATTCATCACTTAATTTTAAAGTATTAATTAACCAATTAGACATATCTCCAGGTATGCTTATTAAGAAAGTAATAATATAACATACTATCGCAATAAAGACTAAGGAAACAATTATACCAAGTGCTAATCCTAATAATCTATTAGCTAAACCTACAATCGGAACTTTATTTATATTTTTAAGTATTTTCTGTAATATAGATAAAATTATTATTAATAAAAAGAAAACAACGACATAAGCAATTATAGTACAAACGAATAATGATATTCCTTTACCAATATATTCAGCAACACTCATATCATTAATAACATCTATTTTTTCAACTAGTAAATTTTTAAGGTAATCTCTAATTACTCCCGGAATCTTCGCATCTTTTAATGTTTGATCTAAAGCTTCATTAATAAATACTTCCTTATTATCATCTGTTAATACAAATCCAAATTTTTCATCTTTATCAATTAAAGTTGTTTCTATTTTCTCAACTATACCGGTACCAATTCCAGTATTATTAATAACAACCCCAACTGGCTTACATAAAAGTGAAGCAAGAAGTATTGCGACTAAACCTTTAGCGAAACCAAGTAGTAATGAAAGAAAACCTTTAATATATCCAATAATACAAGCAACAATAATAATTACTAAAAATGCTATACTAAAAACATCTGTCATTTAATTCACCCCTTTTTATTTATTCTATTTATATCAGAAATGAGTTTACGATAAAACACATCTCCTATTTGCATGTAACCATCCATATTAGGATGTACTCCATTTGTTCCAATTGATTCTGTTATATTACTTCTAGCATTAACTTTCATCAATGTTGAAGGCATATTATATTCACTATCAAATTGGGCTTTTGTATCTACATATTCAGTAAATGATGAAAATTCTTCTTCATCACATAATTGTTCTAATGCTTCATTATAATAAAAAGCAGTCGAAACTTCTCCAAAAGTATCATGATATGGACCGGTCGCTCCATAGTTAGAAGCAATACCTCCATTAATCGAACATATATGAATACCTAATAATCTAACCTTTGTTAAAGGATATTCTTCATGAATCTTTCTAAGCATCATTCTTGCGTAATCAAAATGATGACTAAAATCATGATTATATGGAATATATAATCCATTCCATGTTAATAATATATATATTAAATCTGGATTTTCAAACTTATTTAAATTAATATAATTTTTAAAACTAATAGTATTATTTTCTTTATCCCAAAATGGATTCGTCTTTTCATATTCAAAAGAATCAATAAAAAGAGTATCTTGATGTATGGCATTGGCGACATGTTGAAGTGTCTTACCTAAATTAGGTAACATACTTATATTTTTAGGTCCACGTTTAAATTTTAATCTATTTTCCTCAATTGTTTCTAAGATCCAACTTAGTCCATCACTTTCCCATTGACTATGTTGGTCAGCTTCGGTTAAATGATGTTTCGTTTTAATCCACACACTTGAATTTAATCCAATGTGGTCATTAGTACAATATGATTTCCACGTCCATCCACCATATCCTTCATAACCAATTTCTTTATCATCAACACTAGTTTTACATGTGCCCATAAAATTTAAGACATCGCCATAATTTAATCCTTGAGGATTTTCCTCATTTAAACAAACTCTTTCATATCCTACCTTGGGCCATACACCATTAACAGTTATACTATCACCAATACACAATATATTAAGTTTTTTGCTTGGTTTTGATGGATTTTCAACAACTAAATTAGTAGATGCTTCATCAATAATATTATGATCATTATCAAATAATTGAATTTTTAATTCATAACAACCTTCTTCTGAAGCTTTAGGAGTATATGTAAAATATCTAGGAAAGGGATTACCTTTAGGGCAAGTAACTAAAATATAGTATTGGTAAGGATTATGTAATCTTATTACTCCTCTATAAAAAAGTTCAAATCGATCACCTACAACTAAATTATATTGTTTAGCTAAATGTAAATATTTCATAATATTCCTCCCAATAAAGTTAGCGATATATATAAATTATACCTAATATATTTTTTTTGTAAAGTTTTATGATAAAGAAAAAAGGGATGGTTTAATTATAACTAGAATCTATTTTAAAATAATTAAATAATTATTTTTTATTCTCTTTTTTAAATAATATGTGTCTTATATAATGAACCAAATAACTATTAAACTTAAAAATACCTTTTTAAAAAACACTAGATTTATTCTAGTGTTTTTTATAACGTGTGATTCCAGAAAATTGGTCTACTACTCATATTCCATCCAGATTCCCAAGTAGATAGTTCAGCACTTCCCTCACAGAAAATTGAAGCACTACTACATGCATAGCATGCACCACCTTTAATTACAGTAACTGACTTTGGAATATATATCTTTGTAAGACAAACACACCATGCGAAAGCATAACCTCCAATTAATTCAACACCACTTGGAATAATCATTTCTTTAAGTTTTGAGCACATATTAAATGCGGCATATTCAATTTTTTTAAGTGAAGTAGGTAAAACAACATTTTCTAAGTTTATACATCCTCTTAATGAATATTCACCTAAAACCTCTATCGAATTTGCTAAAGATATATTAACTAAGTTTTCTGTTTCAGCAAGTCCATATGTTTCGATTATTTTAATTCCATCAGAAATAGTAATACTAGTAATATTATTATTTCCTCTAAAGCATGCTGCCCCAATTATTTCTACTTTTTTACCATTAAATAAAGTAGGAGTAACAACTGTAGATGAATTACCATAATAGTTACTTAAAACAACTGTATCATCTTTGATAAAATATTCAAAATCACCATCTTTAACAATTGTATCTATATCAGTTCCATATTGAATACAACTATGTAGTGTATCATGCCAATCTTGAGGCCAGTTACTACCTTCATTCATACTTTCCATATAAATAATTTTAGCGCTGCCTAAACCATATTTTTCAACGCTAGTAACGCTACTTGGAACAACTACAGTATTTAAATTTGTCATTTGATAAAATGCTGCTTCATCAATTTTAGTTACTGTATTAGGAATGATAACTTTCTTTACATTATTATTTTTAAGAAATGCTTGGGTACCAATTTCAACAACTGGTAAGTTATTATATTGATTAGGAATATAAACAACTTCATCAACACCACTATATTCAGTTATCGAATAGCCACCATTAATTTTACTAAATACAAAATCACTTGAAGAATTGGTAATAGTAACTTCAATACTTAAATTTTTACCTTCATAAGAAATATTAAGTGTATGTTTTCCAACTTCTTCTAAACTATTTAATCCATCAACGATATTTTCTTCTTTTAAAGCAACTCTTTTAATTGTTGTATTACTATATGTAACATCAATATATATTTTAGATATATCGAATTTATTTTTTTCAAATGTATTCGTACTATTTTTATCATAATCAATACTATCAACAAATACTTTTTCTTCAATTAAAACATTGACTTGGCATGTTTTATTTTCATAACTAACAGTTAATTGATGTTGACCAGATTGATTAATATTTTCTAATCCCTCTAATACCATTTCATTTGTTAAACTAATTACTGATATATCACCATTGCTATATGCAACATCTATTTTTATTTTATCAATCTTAAATTCATTTTCATAAAATATTAAAACACTATCTTCATTAACACTGATACTTGTTACTTCTGTTTTTTTACAACCTACAAAAGAAAAACAAGCAAATATGAATATTGCAATTATACTAATTTTTTTAATCATAAGCGCCTCCTGCTTTTTTATTAATAATATTTTACCATAATTATAATCATTTTTCAAGAGTTTTACGAAAAATAAAACAGATATACTTTTTATATAAGCTATATCTGTTAAATATATATTATTTTAATTTTTTTCTAAGTTTTTTGGTAATATATAATATAAAACTATACTAATAATAAATACTATTGCGACAGGACACTCACATAATATTTTTATAATAAGTAAATTATCAGGTAATTGATTCAAAATCGAAGGTACTAAATATAATCCAATACTTACACATAAAGAAATAGAAGCAATTATTGAATTTCTAGCATTTAATTCACATTTAGATAACATCTTAATACCAGTAATTATAATTGAACCAAATATCATTACCATACATCCACCAATAACCGAATCAGGAATTGTTGAAAGAATAGCACTAAGGGGCGGAAATAGACTAATTATAACAAGCATAAAGGCTCCAACAAATAAAGTAAATCTATTTACTACTCCCGTCATATTAACAATACCAGCACATTCTGAATATGTAGTAAAAGGGAAAGCACCAAAAAGACCAGACAAAGCACTAATAAATCCATTACATGTTATTGCGCCTGTTATTTCATCAGGCGTAAGTTCTCTTGAGAAATTTGATGATGTTATCGAATAAGCATTACCAATTGTTTCAGCAGTTGAAATAATATATATTAATGTAAAAGTAATAATAGCATCTAATCTAAATTCTATTTTTGAAAAATTAGTAAAGTGCGGAATATCAATTATTTTTACATTATTTAATGAAGAAAAATCAACTAATCCAAAACAAATAGATACAATATATCCGGTAATTAATGCGAGTAAAATAGCAATTGATTTAAATTTTTGTTTATAAATAACCGACAAAATAATTGCAATCAATAATGTAATACTTGCGACAACAATATTTTTATAACTTCCAAAATCACTACTTCCACTTCCCCCACCAAATGAATTGACAGCAACCTTTAATAGGGAAATACCAAGAACAACTACTACAAGTGCACTCGTAATTGAAGGGATTAATTTACACCAATATTTGGTAAAAAACCCAAGAACTAAAAGAATAATACCACCAATTATAACCGCACCAAGTATGGTACCATAATTATAGATTGTTCCAATATATGTTACAGCCGATAAAAAGACAAAGCTAGTACCCATTACAATTGGTAATTTAGATCCTACTTTCCAGATTGGGAAAAGCTGAATTATGGTGCCAATTCCTGCTAAAAATAACGCATTTTGAATTACTGTATTTGTTAATGCGTAATCCGTATTAATACTTGGATTAGATAATATTAAAATAATTGGTGTAATATTAGAAATAAACATTGTTAATACATGTTGTAAACCATATGGAAGTGCATGAATTACTGATACATATCCATCTAGTTTATATAAATTATCAGAATCAGTTTCATGAACAAAAAATGATTTTATCTTATTAAATATATTCTTCATTTTATTTCCTTAATTAACTTTTACCGATTCACTAGTTACATTAATATGTAACTTTTTTAATACCTTTTCATCTTCATAACAAAGTATTACTGTTGAATGTGCTTCTGTATTTTCTAATTCTGATAAAGAATTAAGGGTTTCTTCAACAATAGCATTTGTTGTTGCGTTAATTGATAAGGCTGTTAATACATCTCCAGCATTTAATCTAGTATTAGTTTCTTTATATATATTTTCTTTTAATTTACATATTGGTTCAATAATATTAGGTGATAATAACTTTAACTGATCTTTTACCCCTGCTAAATACTTGATGCAATTAAGTAATGCTGCAGAAGTTGCGGTTAAAAGCTTTGTTTGTTTTCCTGTAATAATCGAGCCATCTTTAAGTTCAATCGCAAACGCAGGTACTTTCTTTTCTTTTTCTTTAAGTAGAGCCGCTTCAACTGGTTTTCTATCTTCAATCGTTGTTTTCATTTGAGCCATTATCATACTTATTTTCTCAACTTCAACTTCAGTTGCTTTTCCAAGTCTAACCCTGCATTTTGTTTTATAATATCTTCTAATTACTTCTTGTTTACAAGCTTTAGTGACTTCTTCTTCATTAGTAATACAAAAGCCTGCCATATTTACTCCCATATCCGTAGGAGATGAATATGGTGAAGAACCATATATCTTTTTAAACAAAGCCTCTAATATCGGATATACTTCAACATCACGGTTATAGTTTACAGCAAGTTCTCCATATTTATTTAAATGAAATGGGTCAATCATATTGACATCATTTAAATCAACAGTTGCTGCTTCATATGCGAGATTAACTGGATGTTTTAATGGTAAATTCCAAATAGGGAATGTTTCATACTTTGCATATCCTGCATGTATGCCATTTTTATTTTCATGATATAACTGTGAAAGGCAAGTAGCCATTTTACCACTACCAGGTCCCGGAGCAGTAACAACGATTAAAGAACGTGTTGTCTTAATATAATCATTTTTACCAAATCCTTCTTCACTAACTATTTTATTAGTATCAAATGGATAACCAGGAATAGTATAATGAAAGAAAACAGGAATTCGTAAATATTTAAGTTTTCTTTTAAAAATCTCAACTGTAGGTTGCATACTATACTGAGTAACAACAACACTACCAACATATAGATCCATTTTTCGAAAAGATTCTATCATTCTAAATACTTCTTCTTCATAAGAAATACCATTATCGCCACGCATTTTAGATATTTCAATATCATTCGCATTGATACATATAACAATTTCTACTTTATCTCGAAGTCCAAATAACATTTGAACTTTTGAGTCAATCTTAAATCCTGGTAAGACTCTAGATGCATGATAATCATCAAATATCTTTCCACCAAATTCAAGATATAACTTATTATTAAATTGTTTAATTCTTTCTCTAATTTTTTCTGCTTGTAATTTTAAATATTTGTCATTATCAAATGCACTCATTTTGCTCACCTCACAATTAATATATATATTATACCATAAATAATTATTTTTTGTTTTGAATTTAATTTAAAAAAAGGCTATTAGTTTTTTAACGTGTCAAATAAATGGGGGTTCACTTCAAAAAACTATTAGTCTATTTTCTTATTTTCTATCAATAATGATTGGTTTAAGTACTTGTAAACCCATACTTCCACCTTTAATGGCTTTGATTAAAACTACATTAGAATATTCTTTATTCTTGTCAAAAACAAATTTTAATACTTTAACTTTAAATTTATTCTTTCTTAATTCAATCATTACTTCTTCTAACCTTGATGTTTGAAATAATAAATATAATACACCCTGATTTTTTAAATTTCTTCTAATTGAAAGAATTAATTTATCTAAAGTTAAATCACTTTCATGTTTAGCAAGAGCTTTATATTTATTAATGCATTTCCCATCTTCTTTTGTTTTAAAATAAGGAGGATTACATATAATAACATCTACTTCTTCACCAGTATAAGTAATAATGTCATCATTTATTAATTCATAGTTAGAAATATTATTTTCATCTAAATTTCTTTTAGCAAGTTTTAATGCTTCTGTATTAATTTCAAGTCCAATTAATTTCTTTGGCTTAAAAAAACTTGCATATATCAGTAAAGCCCCATTATTAGTTCCCATATCAAGGACGGTATCTTTTTGATATATATTAATGAATTCACCAAGTACTGCTGTATCAGTGTTAATTCTAAACATTGTATCATCTTGATATATAGGAATTTCAGGATGGTTTGGTAAATAATCTTTTCTAATCATACTTTTTTCCTTCTTTTAATGGTATTATTCGATTATTAGTTAATGAAATAATTATTAATGGAATAAGAATTAACTGAATAAGGATACCAGGCCACGCTGTTAATAGGGCACCACTAATAAACATTTCTTTTGAAAATTTCATTGTTTCATCAATTAAAATTAATAAATATCTTGTAAGTCCCCAGCCTACTCTACCTAAAATCATTGCGATTATTAAACTAATATATACATATATAATATTTAGGCTTAATTTATTTTCTTTATTTTTCTTTATTAAAAAATTATAAATTGCACCTGAAACAAACCCATATATACAAAGTTCTACTGACATTGATATTGCAAGTGGGTAAAATGTAGGCATTGTAAAAATTAAAGATCTAAGTAGAGGTGTAACCATACCAAGTAAGGCACCATAAATAGGGCCACATATAAATCCACATATAATTACTGGTATATGCATTGGACATAACATATTACCTACTTCTTTTATTTGACCAGTTATAAATGGCAAGATTAAACCTATAGCAAGGCATAATCCGGTAATACATATTTTATTAATTCTTATTTTTTTCATATAATATTCCTTATTTATTTTTTATTAAGTATATCATATTTTACCGATAATTGCAAAATATAAGGAATTTTAATATATATCTTTATTTAATAAAAAAATGGAGTATGAAACTCCATTATTACATTTCTTCAATATGATATATATATTCTAAAGATTTAAATGCGGCTATAATTTCTTTATGGGTTTTATATTTTTTAAGTTCCGGACTTACAATAGATATAGAAACAGTATAAACACTTAATCCTGAATTTATATATGCAGGATTAGTTTCAATATCATCAATTCGAAGTCCAAGTTCTCTAGCTGTTGTTGTGAATTCTTTTAAATATGTAACATTTTTTAATTCTAAATGAATTTCAAAATGATTTGATCTATTCTTTAAATATATCTCAATACTAGGGAAAATTGATAAAATAATAAGGAAACTAACAAAGCAAATTAATACAAGTGTATAATAGCCAGTACCTATTAATAAACCAATAATGGCTGAACCCCAAAGTCCAACTGAAGTAGTTAACCCCTTAATTTGATTTTTAGAACTATATAGAATAGTATTACTACTGATAATGGCAATACCGATTATCATTGAGGCTGATATTAACCATAATCCTCCACTATTTTTTTCAATTAAAAGTAAATCTAAAAGCATTGCAAGTGTTGAACCTAGTGATACAATTATAAAAGTTCTAAGTCCTGCTGCGTGACGTTTACTAGAACGTTCACAACCAATTATAGCAGCTATTAAAATTGATAATCCTATTTTTAAAATAATACTCCAAATATTATTTTCTGTTGACCATGTTCCTAAAAGTTTAGCAATTGGATCTTCATACATAATCTTTACCTCCTATTTCTCATTAAATTAGCACGTCTTGAATTAGATAGATTATATTCATCTGCTGCCTCAGTAAATGCTATTTCTTCTTCATTTAACAATGCCTCATGTTCCGGCAATTGTTCTTGAATCTTCTTAATTCTTTCAATTAAAATTTCAACATCAGTTTTCTTGCTTCCATCTTCATTTTCAGGTGTAACTACCGTAATATCATCTAAATTATTTGAATATGACTTAGATAAATATAATGATAACTTAGCGCATGCGGGACCAATTAGTTCATATAAAACACTTGATGCTAAAATAATGGTTTCTAAATTACTTCCTTGCTCTCCACCTAATGTTCTTGCACCTAAAGCCGCAAGACCAATAGCAACTCCAGCTTGAGGAATTAATGCAAGTCCTAAGTAATTTCTAACTTCCTTTTTCTTTTTAACAGTTGCACATCCTACATATGCACCTGCATATTTTCCTATAATCCTTACAATAAAATAGACAACCCCAACCACAATTAGAGGTGTAGATGACACAGTGCCAGATGTATGAACTAAGGCATCTAACTTAAAGTTTAATCCCGACCTTACAAAGAATAAAAGTAAAATTGGTGGTGTAAAGTAATTAAGTTGTTTAAATAACTTATCATCATTTGTTGAATTTATATATATAGTTCCCATAGCCATACAACCAAGTAATGGTGATTCATCTAAGATTGCGCATATTCCACAAAATAAAAATATCAAAGCAATGGCAATAATTAATCTATTATCGGTTGTTCTTTTCTTTGTCATCATTAATTTCATAATAATACCAAAGAAAGCACCTAAAATAAGGATGCCAAGACTAGTTAAAATAGGAACAACAACACTTGTAAAACTAAATGTTCCACCTGCATTTGATGCGACCGCAACGGAAATAGCAATACTATATGCGACAAGTCCAACAATATCATCAAGAGCTACAACTTGAAGTAATGTGTCAACGAAATCTCCTTTAGCTCCTGTTTGTCTAATTGTCATTACTGTTGATGCAGGGGCAGTCGCCGCAGCTAGTGCCGCAAGTACAACCGAGAATGCTAAACTCATATGTAATAAAAAATACATAACAATAAATATTAATATCGAAGCAACAAGTGATTCAAATAAAGTTATAACAATTACTTTTGGTCCATTTTTCTTTATAATTGCAAATTTAAAAAATTCTCCTGTACTAAAAGCAATAAAAGCAAGTGCTATATCTGATAAAAAATCCATCCCACTAATTATTGTTTCCGGAATTAAATTAAGTACATAAGGGCCCATTAAAATACCAACTACTATATAAGCAGTTACATTTGGTAGTTTTAATCTTTTCGTAATTCTAGTCATTAAAAAGCCACCAAATAACATTAATGCTACTGAAATAATTACTAATGCGACATTAGATTTAATTCCTAAATTTTCAAAAAAGCTTAAATCAGCAATTATATTAATCCTTAAATTATTCATATGATCCTCCTTCCTTCTTGAATTTATTAATTTCTTGTGATATAATTATAACACAAAATAACTATAAAGTAAAATTATTATTTTTTAGGTATCCATAAATTATTTTTATAGGAGGTAGTTATGATTGATCCTAAATTAAATACCTTATTAACAGTCGCAAATCTTAAAAACTTTACAAAGGCTGCTGAGAAACTAAATTTAACGCAACCTGCTGTAAGTCATCAAATATCATTACTTGAAGAAGAACTACATACTCAAATATTTGTAAGAAAAAAAGGAGATATTATTCCAACAGTTAAAGGTGAAATCATTATTAATTATGCGAAAAGAGTTAATGCCATGTATCAAAAATTAACTCAAGAACTAAAAAGCGATACTAATCATATTAACATTAGGCTTGGTATTACTCATACAGCAGAAAGTAATCAAATAACAGAAGTAATTGGAGAATACCTTAAAAATAATTCGGAAATAAAAATTACAATTATTACTGATACAACGAAAAAACTTTATGAAATGGTTAATAATTATGAATTAGATCTTGCTATTGTTGATAGTAAACATGAACAAACAAATCTTACTTTTGTTCCTTTAGATAATGATTATTTAGTATGTGTATTAAATAATAATAATAAACTTGCCAGTAAAAAAGTAATTAAATTAACTGATTTAAAAAAAGAAAACTTAATTTTACGACTTCCATCATCAAGTACTAGAAAGCTTTTTGCTTCTTCTTTAGAGACAATAAATGAATCATTAGATAATTTCAATATATGTATTGAAGTTGATAATATTGCGACGATTAAAGATTTAATTAGAAAAGACTTTGGAGTCTCAGTTCTTGCTAAAAGTGCGTGTATGGATGAAGTTAGTAAAAAGAAATTAACAATTCTACCAATAGAAAATTTAAGTATGTTAAGACAAAACTATATTATTTATAATAAAGATTTCCCTTATGTAAGTCAAATTAACTATCTTGTTAATATGTATGTAGGAAAAGTAAACAAAGAAAAAAACATATCTATAGATAATATCATATGATATTAAATCTATAAGATATGCTTTTTTTATTTTTCTTTCATCTTTGTCTTTAAATTAGATACACTATTTTTTTCTTTATTAATATCTTTTTGATATTTAAATTCAAAATCTTTAAGTAAATTATTTTTATATTCATATAATTCACTAGCAGTATCAAAAATTTCTGAAAATTTATATGTTAAGATATTGGTAGGTATTTTATTTCTTATATCATCAAGTTCTTTGATTGTAGATATTATCTTATTACATATACCTTGATATAATGAGGTTGCACTTTCTTCTAAATCAATTAAACTTTGTTCAATATTTTTTAATTCCCATGTTAAATTTAAGACTTTTGTATTAATTTCAAAATACCCAATTAAATCATTTTCTAAAGACTTCTGACCAAGAAGTTGTTTTTGTATATTTAGTTCTTGTTTCTTTTCTTGTAAAGAAACTAACATCTGTTGATAAAGTGAATCTTCAAGAATAAAATATTCTTCGTATTTTGACTCAACTAAATTATAAGCATCAACAAAAAGATTATATTTTTCATTATATTCATCAATTAAATTTTGGTAAAGTTCATTATCTAAATTATTTATGGCATTTTTTATGGATTCTTGTTCAGCTAATGTAATTGATTGGTTTTTAACTTCTAAATATAAATCTTCTAATTTTTTAGTCGCAAAATTTTTAACTTCCAATTGATATAACTTAATTTCATTTAATAAATTAGTAAGTGAATATGTATCTGATACTTTTTCATCAATTGTAGGGTTATATTTTAACACTAAATCTCTTAATTCATCAATCGTTTTACTATTATCAATTTTAATATTTGCATTAATCGAATTATTATTACATGATGTAGAAATAATTTGTTTAATATTTTCTTGAAGTAGTTTATTTTTGCCATCTTCATCTGAGGTAACACTAAGTGCAATTTCGTTTTCAATACCAGGTACTAAATATTTAGTTTGTAATTCTATTGAAATAATTGAATTAATAACATCCTCTATATTTTGACCTATAATATTTTCTCCTTCAATAATCATTTTTCCTTCATCATTATTTCCATATACGGATAAGACTTGATTTTTTTCATCAATTACCATTTCAATACTAGGATTAACATCTATCGTAACAAGTGCTAAATATTGATTATTCGGATTAACAGAAGTAGAAGGCTTATTATCAAAAAGAGTAATCGTAAGTAAAGTAGTACACATAATTATTAATATAAAAATACAAGCATAAGACCACTTAAATTTAAATGTGAAAGGTTTAGGGAGATTTACATCATTTTCTTGATAGATACGCGTTTTTAGTTGTGTGGTCGGATTCGTATCTAATAATTCATTTTTTAAGGTCTTCTTTAACTTTTTTTCAAATTTTGTCATTTTACTTGTACTCCTTTCTTAATATTTCAATTCCATCATAATATAAGCCTTGTACTTTTCCAATCGTCATATCCATCATCATAGCTATTTCTTTAAACTTATGATTATAGATAAAACGTAAAACCATTATCTGAATTGTTTCATCATCTAAATGATCATGAAATAGTTCTAGCATTTCTCTATGATTATTATCATTTGTCTTATAATTTGTTATAATCTCATCATCGTGTAACACATCCTTGTGTTTATCCCTTGTAACATAATTACATGCGGTATTGCGTGTAATCATACATATCCATTCCTTCATTTTCCCTTTATCAACATATGTATCAAGTGAATTTAAGATTTTAGTAAAGACCTCACTAACAATGTCTTCACTATCCTCTTTGTTTAAGGTATAAGAATAAGCGATATGATATACTAATTTTACATAATCATTATATAACTTATTTATAGCAATGTCATCTTTTTGTCTAAGACGTTCATAAAAGTCTTTCATATCGATTACCCTATACCTTTCATAATATTATTACTTTTATTTTATCTTAATATTTTATTTTTGGTTAATTGATGCTTTTAATTCTTCTTTTTTAGCTTTTAATTCAGCATCAATTTTAGCAATGTCTTCAGCATGTGCACTTTCGAATTTTTCAAAGTAGTTATCTTTTACTTCATTCATGGCATTTTCAATTTCTACAGCTTTAGCTTGAAGAGTACCTTCAACATCTAAATTCTTTAATTTATTATCTAATTCTGTAAATGTTTTTTCTGCTTCTTTTAAATAATTAAGAGTTACATCAAATCCTTTAATCGCATTATTACCCATTGTAACTAATGCAGTTTCAAGCTTATCATATGCTTGTTTTAATGCTTCTAAATTATCAAGTTCTACTTCTAGTTTTGCATCTCCAACTTCAATTGTTGCGACGAATGCTTTTTGTTCTAAGTATTTCACTTTTGCCTCACGTACAGCAGCTAGAGCTTTTTGATATTCAGAATCAGGAGAAATTAATGTATTATACTTTAATTCTTCAAGTTCTGTTAAATATTGACGATAAATTTGTAATGCTGAATTATATGCGCCATAAACTAAAGTATAAGCTCCACCGATTTCACTTATAATTTTGGCTGTTGTTTCTTTTTCAGTAAAAGAAATTTCATATTCTTTAGCTTCAAAATATAATTTTTTCATTTCTTCAGATACTAGTTCTGCCGTTTCAATACGACTTACAGCAAGAGCTTTAATTAAATCTTCTTCAGACATTTCAGCCACTTCTTCTTCTGTATATGTTGAATTGTTAAGTACTAATGTTCTTAATTGTTCAACAGCCATCGCATTTACTTTTTCAACAGATGCATTTATATGATTATCTTCTAAGAATTTCTTTGTTGATTCTTGAATTTTATCATTTAATTTTGTTGCATATTCAGAATTACCAGATACTGATATTTTAACGGTATTTTCGTTTGCTTCTAATTCACCTTTTACAAGATAACCTGTTTCAGTAGATACATTAACAATTAAATTAACTGCATCTTCAACATCTTTTCCAACAATTGCCTCTCCAGCAATAATAATACTACCATCATCATTTAAGGCAGATACGGCAACTACTTTTTGTTCTTCATCTACTATTAATTCAATACTTGGATTAATGTCAACAGTAACTCTTGACATTTCTCCTTTTTCTTCATCCTTGCCACATGATACAAATGTTAGTGCACATGTAAATGTAATTGCAAGTACTAAAAAACTTTTAAATAATTTTCTCATTTTTTACATTTCCTTTCTTTTTTTATCCTTACACTATACATAACACAAAAAAATTAATATTTATTCTAAAATAATAAATATTTTTTTATATAGTCTATTTATACCATTAATATATAATATAAGAATTATATAAAAAAGAATTAATAAAATTTTTTTGTAATTTTTTTAATTTCAACTCTATAGTCTTCCATCATTTTTACATTTCCATATCAGACTCTTTTTTCTTTTCTTTAACTATCTTTTTAGAGGTTTCTAAATCGCTAAATATAAAATGTAACATGTTAAATGTTTCTTGTATTTGTTCAATATCAATTTTATCTTTTTTATCAAATACATAAATATTATGGATAGTATTTAATGCTTTTTTAAATTGTTCACTATCATTCCTTAAGTCTCCATCATGATCAATAATGCCTTCTTCTACTAATCTTTCAAATTCGGCTTTTCTTAATTTCTTTTGATATTCTTCAAATACTTTACTAGCTTCATCTATTACTTTTAGATTGTGGCTGAAAGTTTGATAAAATTGAAATACCAGTAAAACTATTTAGAAAACAAGAATTAAAACATATAAAGCAAACAATAGATTTTTCAAAATAGGTATCAAATATAGGTATCATTTTTCAAAAAATATAAAGACCAAATTATTAAAGTAAAATAATGATTTTTACAGGTTGTACTTATGTAAATTATTATTATACTTTTTTAATTTGGTCTTTTTTAGAAAATTTCGGTGGCAAACTCGGGTTTTATCATTATTAATATATTTATATGTCAATCTACCTTTAATATCATAAGATGTAGAATAGTTATTAATACTAGTCATATTCTTATATTTAACTAAATCTGTAGTAGTTAAAGCTGAGTTTGATATAATTAATTCTTCAATATTACCTGCTAAATATTCTGACTCATTATTATAATTTGAACCTATATATACGTCGATACCACCTTGAAGTAGGTACTTTTGGTTTATATACTATTAAAATGAACATTCCTTATAAATAAAAAAGGTAAGCATACTTCTAAAAGCACACTTACCAAGTTTTACTATATAAAACATTAGATTATTCTTTTAATGAATCAAATCTTAATATTTAATCAATCATTATAAATTACGATATTGATCCATTCTTTATATTTAACAATTACAAATCCACTATTAAATGTTTTGATAAATCATAAATATAATCATTAATTTTTTATTTAAACAACTCAAGTTATAATTATTATTTATTATCTTTATTTGTTACTTTATTTAAAATACAAATTGCAATAAAAATAACCGTCATAGCAATAAATATCGATAATATACCTTTCCAACTAAGTTCTAATGCCTTTAAAAAGTTTTCTTTAATTTCAGTTGATAAAAACATATTATACCTCCTATAGTAATCCTAGAATTACACCACCAGCTACAACTGATGCGATTTGACCAGCAACATTAGCACTTGCTGCATGCATTAATAAATGATTGGTTGGGTCTTCTTTAATGCCTAGTTTTTGGACAACTCTAGATGCCATTGGAAAAGCTGATATACCAGCTGCTCCTACCATTGGATTGATTTTCTTTTTTGAGAATATATTTAATATTTTAACAAAGATAACACCACCAAAAGTATCAAATACAAAGGCAAATAAACCAAGAGCAATAATCATTAAAGTATCAAAAGTAACGAATTCACTAGCTCTCATACTAAATGAAATTGTGATACCTAAAAGCAAAGTAACTAAATTAGATAAAATATTACTTGCGGTATCAGATAAAGAATCTAATACACCACACTCTCTAATTAGGTTTCCAAACATTAAGAAACCAACAAGCGATATTGATGCAGGTGCTATTAATCCCGCAATCATCGTTACAACAATTGGGAAAATAATCTTTGTTGTTTTAGAAACACTTTGAGGATTATATTCCATTTTAATTCTTCTTTCATTTTTAGTTGTTAATCCTTTAATAACAATAGGTTGAATAATTGGAACAAGTGCCATATAACAATATGCGGCAACAGCAATCGCTCCTACATACTTACTTCTTAAAACTTGAGATACTAAAATTGATGTAGGGCCATCAGCAGCACCAATAATACCAATACTTGCCGCATCCCTAATATCAAATCCTAATAGAGTCGCAATTGTTAATGTAAAGAATATACCAAATTGAGCAGCAGCACCAATGAATATTAATTTGGGATTAGATAATAGTGGTCCAAAATCAATCATTGCGCCGATACCTATAAATAATAATAATGGTAAAATTTCAGATGCTTCAATACCTACTTCAAATAACCATTGTATAGCACCTACTACTTCTTCGCCACCATTAGTTTGATTAATTACACCTGATAAAGGTAAATTAACTAAGATGGCACCAAAACCCATAGGTAATAATAATGCGGGTTCTAGTTGTTTTTTAATAGCTAAAAATATTAAAATAATACCAACAACATACATTACACATTGTTGCCATGTAATGTTACTAATTCCTTCTAATAAAAAATCCATAATTTTCTCCTATTTTTAATTTTAACACAATTTAAGATAACATATTTTGACATTTTTTGCAATTAGTTTACAAACGTTTATAAATATTATTATCTAAAAAGAAAAAGATAATACTTTTAATCGTACTATCTTAATTAATAATTATAATTTTTTTATAATTTTTGCAGGGACACCCGCAACAACACAATTAGATGGAACATCTTTATTAACTAAGCTTCCTGCTCCAACCACAACATTGTCACCAATATTAACCCCCGCAAGTACTGTTACACCGCCACCTATCCAAACATTATTACCTACATTAATTGGAAAAGCTTCTTCAATTCCTTCAATTCTTGTTTTAAAATCAAGGGGATGCGTTGCTGTATAAAAGCCACAATTTGGTCCAATAAAAACATTATTTCCAAATGAAACTTCTGCACAATCCAATATTACTAAATTATGATTTGAATAAAAATTATCACCAAGTGAGATATTATATCCATAATCACACCAAAAAACAGGTTGAATAATGGGATTTACACCAACTTTACCAAGTAATTTATTTAATATATGAATAGAATCATTTCCAATTAATATATTATTATATTCTTGACAAAGTCTTTTCGCATATATTCTTTCTTTATCTAATTCAGCATCATTTGCATTATAAGGTATTCCATTTATCATTTTTTCTTTTTCTGTCATTTTCATTTTTCCTTTATATAATTAATTTGCAATTTAATATTATTTATTATATAATATCTTTGTGGAGGTATAAAACTATGAACATATTATTTTTTCTAACACCAAAAAACAAAGTAGAATATCTAAGTGATGATTATACAATGAGACAAGCATTAGAAAAAATGCAATATCACCATTATTCAGCAATTCCCCTATTAAATAGTGAAGGTGAATATGTTGGAACAATATCAGAAGGTGATCTACTTTGGAAAATCAAAGAGCTTGAACAATTCGATTTATTAAAAGCAGAAGAAATAAAAATATCTGATATAAAAAGATATCGAGATATTCAACCTATTAAAGTAAATTGTGAAATGGATAGTTTAATATCTTTAGTTATTAATCAAAACTTTGTTCCTGTAATCGATGACTTCAATAAATTTATAGGTATAATTACCAGAAAAGATATTATTACATATTGTTATAAACAAATGAATAAATAAATTAATTAAGGATTACTTTTTAAAAGTTAATCCTTTTTTATTAACTCATATATGGCATGAGCTACCCCACTATGTTCTTGGTCTTTCGTAATATAGGTAGCTTCATTTTTAACTTTACTACTTCCATTTCCCATAGCAACCTTAGTTTTTACTACATCAAACATCGGTAAGTCGTTTTCTTCATCACCGATTGCCATCAGCATACTACTATCAATTTCTAAGAACTTAGCTAATTCACTTAAAGCAGTTCCTTTATTAGAATCAATTGTTAAAAATTCTAAAAAATCAGTTGAACTTTTTAATACATTATATTTTCCTTTTAAATTTTCTTTTATAGTATTAACATATATATTTATCTTTTCATCTTCATCAGCAATAATTATTTTATTAGCATAAGGAAAACTTCTAAGTTTAGTAATAGGCGTATTTATAAAGTTTATACCTTTAAATACAGGTTTATTAATTATTTTTGAAGATATTCCTTCTGTATATATATCATTATCTACATAAACTGTAAAAGTTAAACCATATTTAATTATTTCATCAATAATAATATTTATATCATTATTATTAAGAACACTACGTTTAATAATTGAATTATTTGTATTATTAGATATATATGCTCCATTATAAGATATTGAATATTCATTATCATAAACTAAGTCTAATTCTTTTAAAATAGGCAATACTCTAAAAAATGGTCTTCCACTAGCAATTACAACTTTAATATTATTCTCTTTCGCATAATTAATAGCATCTATATTCTCTTTTGTTATTTCTTTATTTTTATTAAGTAATGTATCATCTAAATCAATGGCAATAAGTTTAATCATATATATACCTATCCTTCTTATAATAATTATACATTTATTTTCTTATTTGCCACGTAGTTTGCATTTTTAAATGAAAGTAATAAATAAATTTTATTTTTTATTATTCCAATTAAAACCAAAATCAGTTCTCTTAATTTTACACATATCACCATTATCTCTATAAAAAACAATTCCTTCAATGTAGTGATTCTCTAAATATTGTTTTATACCATCATAAGATAATGTAATATCATTAATAACTCTTAATCCATGTTTTTCTAAATAATCATCTTCTAAATGATAAGGATTCCCACTAAAGTGTACTCCAATTAATTCATACGTACCATCAATTAAAGTTTCGTATTTTTCTTTTGCTTTGACATGCCATTTATCTGATGGATTATTAGGGTCTACTTTTACATAATGAGGAAAGTGACCAGTAATCAAATCAGGTCCTGCCTGACAAGGAATAGCATTTTTTGGAAGTACTCTTCCTGGTTTATAATCAAATCTTTTATATAGTACTTGATCTTTTACCATACAACAAGTACCATCTAGTTTTTCAGTCGCAATTACTTTTTCTAAAAAGACCCACTCACATCCTTCTTCTACTTCATTTGTACATCCTTTAACCCTACCATTTTCATAAATTCTTTTAAATAATGTTTTCATTTTTTTCATCTTTTTCACCTCATATTATAAATAATACGAATTAAAAGCACAAATTCCATTTTTATTTTTTTAAATAATAACCACCACTTTTTTTAGATCCAACATACTTTATATATTTTTTTATTTTTCTCTTCAACTCATTTCTTACTTTATCTAATGTTACTGAATAATCATCTTGATTAATTTTATTTACAATATCTATTGCTTTAATTCCTGGATTATCCTTAATTATATTTAAAATTTTGTTCTGTATTTCATTTATTTGGTCATTTATTTGGTCATTTATCTGGTCATTTATCTGGTCATTTATTTGGTCATTTATTTGGTCATTTATCTGGTCATTTATTTGGTCATTTATTTGGTCATTTATCTGGTCATTTATTTGGTCATTTATTTGGTCATTTATTTGGTCATTTATTTGGACATTACAATTTAATACATAATTTAAATTAGGTAAACGAACTATAAAAAAATTTTCTGATGAAAAAAATTTCGGTTTTTTATCTGAAGAACTATATGCTTTTACAATTCTTGGAATTCCTGTTCCATAATTCTCAATATAATTCAATTTATCAAGTATATGAACAAGCTTAGGATTTCTATATGTTTGAATACCATTCATAATATCATTCATTGTTGCATTATATATACCACCAGGATTTGTTATTTTTACTTCATGTGGGAAAAATTCAATCTTAATATTTGATCTAATAAGATAATTAGCATGACAAAAAGCATTTAATATTGCTTCACGTAACGAAGCACCAGGATATGATTTTGTTTCTATCCTTGTAAAAGATTCTCCAGAAATAACTGCAGATGTATCATTAAAAAAATTAGCTTGTTCTTCAATACAAGTAAATACTTTTATTAAAGAACCTTTAAATTCTTTTTTTACTAGGAAATTTAGATTATTATCATATCTAGCTATTTTAACAACTAAATTTGACTGATCAGATAAAAGGTAAGCTAAATTTGTATATTTATTTTTTTTATTAATTAAACCTAATGTTCTATACTCTCTTATTGAAAACTTAATTTGTTTTTCATCAAAAATACTTGACAAGTATTTAAACGTTAATTTTTGTAATTCAGAAGTATCTTCTTCATATATATATTTCTGTGAATCTAACATCATTTTTAATATTTCTTCTTCTGTTGCTCTTCTTGAGCTACTACCTACTCTTTTAAATACTCCTGATGGTTTAGGCCCTTTATCTCTTAAATAATAAGGTTTATGATTTCCTTCTAAAACATTAATAATTAGTATTCCATCTTCAGTAAAATTATGTTTAACAAGTTCAAAAGTTGAAGGATATATAGAATGATCCAGCCAATTACTAATTTCTAAATCTATTTTATCCCTATCAATTTCTTTAAATGGTTCATAAATGGTCTTATCATTATTAACACCAACGTATATTGTCCCACCATTAGTATTTAGAAATGCAATAATTTCATTTTTTATCTTATCAATAAACTCTCTTTTATATTCAATATTTACGTTTTCATCTTTATTCATTGTTTCACCTCTTATAAATAATTCGAATGTAAAACACAAATTCCATTAAAAAAATAGGCCTTTTAGCCTATTTTCTTCCTTTAACTAATAAATCATGTTTAATATTCCATAGTTTTTCTGATAAGTCAACATAATAACCATGGGGATTATCAAAGCGTTTTACTTCATCCCATAGTCTTGATAATGAATAAGTACAGAATTTTCTTGATTCTTCTAAAGATGGCACTTTATATACAAGTTTTCCATTCTTAAATATTGGTTTTTGAAGAGTTTCTGCTGTAAAATTAGTTAGTGTTTTTCGCTTCCAAGTACAACGTGGATCAAATATTTCATATGGTTCAGTTGGAACTTTTTCATCATAAACACATAATACATCAGCAAGAGCTTTATTATCTTCATTTGAAAATAATCTATATGTTTTCTTAAAATGAGGTGTTGTTATTTTTCCTTCATTTTCACTTATTTTTATTTTTGGAATAATCATTCCATCTTTTTCAATCGCAGCAAGTTTATAGACTCCATCAAATACTGGGTCTGCTTTTGACGTAATTAGTCTTTCACCGACACCATATGAATCAATGCATGCGCCTTGGTTTCGAAGTTCTGTAATTAAGTATTCATCTAAACTATTAGATGCGCAAATAGTAACAAAGTTTAATCCTGCCTCATCTAGCATTTTTCTTGCTTCTTTTGATAAATAAGCGATATCTCCTGAGTCAATTCTTACTCCAGCTTTCTTTAAATTAAATTCTTTAATAACTTTTATAGCATTAGGAATACCACTTTGTAATACATTATATGTATCAATTAAAAGTACTACATTATCAGGATATAATTTAACATATGCCTTAAATGCTTCATACTCAGATTCAAAGGTTTGAACCCAAGAATGAGCCATTGTTCCTAAGGCCTTTACACCATACCACTGATCACAGGTAACACAAGATGTGCCTGCTGCCCCCGCAATATAGGCTGCACGTGGACCATTGATGGCTGCTGAAGCCCCTTGAGCACGGCGTGCCCCAAATTCCATAACACTTCTACCTTTAGCGGCACGTACTATTCTTTCTGCTTTAGTAGCAATAAGGGTTTGATGGTTTATTGTTAAAAGAACAAATGTTTCAATTATTTGAGCTTCAATAATTGGAGCTTTGATTGTTACAATTGGTTCATTAGGAAATATAAAGTTACCTTCTTCCACCGCATATATATCTCCACTAAAATGAAAGTCTTTTAAATAGTTTAAGAAGCCTTCCGAGAAACAGCCTTTACTTCTTAAATAATTAATATCTTCTTCTGTAAAGTGTAAGTTTTCAATATAATCAATTAATGTTTTAAGTCCTGCGCATACAGCAAATCCTGCTTGATTAGGGTTTGTACGATAGAACATATCAAAATATACTATTTCATCTTTCATTCCAAGTTCATAATAGCCATTAGCCATTGTTAATTCATAAAAATCAGTTAAAGTTGTATAGTTATTTAAATCTTTCATCATTATTCTCCTCTTACTTCAACGTGTATACCTTTTAATATATCAAAGGTTTTGTTATTTAAGTCTTCATCAAATGAAGCTGTTAAATTTTTATCAACAATTATTAAGGCATTAGGTAAAGCTGATTTTACCATAATGACATTAGATAAAACACAAATATTTGATACTAGCCCACATATTTCTACTTCATCATATGGTTTGTCTTTTAAATAGTTAGCAAGATCAAGTGATGGAAAAGTAGGTTTTTCAAATACTTTAATTGCTTTATTTAAATAGTTTTTTGTATTGCCATATATATCATGTCCATATGTATCCTTAATACAATGTTTAATTGGTAAATGTTTACCTTCAAATGTATTTAAATAATCATCTGTATGTGTATCTAATGTAAATATGATATCATCATATTCTTCTATTTTTTTTACAATTCTACTATCTAATTCTTTTGCTTTAGGAAATCCTAATGCTCCACAAACAAAATCATTTTGAAAATCAACAATTATTAACAATTTCATTTTTTGTCACCTTCTTTTTTATTTTTGCATTTTTCACAATCATGCATACAACAACTACAACCTTTATTATTACTTTTTATTAAAAATATAATTATAATTACTGAAAGAATGGCAATTATTCCAATTAACGATATATCTATAATATTTAATGTTAATGCTAATATCATATACTAAGTCCTATCAATAAGCCAATTCCTACAACCAATAATGAACAAACCCAAGCAATTAAGCATTGGAATATAACTACTATAAATGCCCATTTTCTTCCTAGTTCTCTTTTGATTGCACCTACAGCCGCAACACATGGTGTATATAACAAGCAAAAAACAAGTAAACTAAAAGCAGCAAGAGGACTAATAATAGATGTAATGTTAGTTGTTCCAAGTAATAAAGTTAATGTTGATACAACACTTTCTTTAGCCATAAATCCCGCAATTAAACTAGTAACAATTCGCCAATCACCAAATCCTTGTAATTTAAATATTGGTTCAATTAACATTGCAATATGCGCAAGGATACTATTATTTGTTAATGATGAATCAAGATAATTAAAACCAAAATCAAATGATTGTAAAAACCAAATAATCATTGAAGCAATAAAGATTATTGTAAATGCTCTTTTTAAAAAGTCTTTTGATTTATCCCATAATAATTGTAATACATTCTTCGCACCAGGTACGCGGTAATTAGGAAGTTCCATAACAAAAGGAACTGCTTCCCCTTTAAAGACGGTATTTTTACTAATTAATGCAACCACAATTGCCATTATAATTCCAATAAAATAAAGTGATACCATGATTAACCAACTATACTTAGGACTAAAGAAGGCACTAATAAAGAAACCATAAATTGGAATTTTCGCCGTACAACTCATAAATGGAGTTAAAAAGATTGTCATTTTACGGTCTCTTTCAGAAGGCAAGGTTCTACTTGCCATAACTCCTGGCACAGTACAACCAAATCCAATAAGCATAGGTACAATACTTCTTCCTGATAATCCAATCTTTCTAAGTAATTTATCCATCACAAATGCAACACGAGCCATATATCCAGAATCTTCTAATATCGATAAGAAAAAGAACAAGACAACAATGATTGGTAAAAAGCTTAAAACACTGCCAACTCCCGTAAAAATGCCATCAATTATCAGTGAATGTAAAACATTATTAACATTAGCCTTTGTTAAGGCATTATCAACTACTGAAGTTAGAGCATTAATACCAAGTTCTAATAATTCTTGAAGACCAGATCCAACCAATCCAAAAGTTAAGTAAAATACTAGAGCCATAATTATAATAAAAGCTGGTATTGCTGTAAACTTACCTGTTAATATTTTATCTATTTTTCTACTTCTTATATGTTCTTTACTTTCTTTGGGTTTTACTACAGTTTCACTACATAATGAATTAATAAAAGAAAATCTCATATCAGCTATTGCTGCAGAACGGTCTAAAGAACTTTCTTCTTCCATTTGTACAATAATATGTTCAAGCATTTCTTTTTCATTTTGTGAAAGTTTTAATGCATCTAATACTAATTTATCATTTTCAATTAATTTAGTCGCAGCAAATCTAACTGGTATATTGGCTTCTTTCGCATGGTCTTCAATTAAATGCATAACACCATGAATTGACCTATGAACAGCTCCTCCATTTTTAGCCTCACTACAAAAATCATTTCTAAGAGGTGTTTCTTGATATTTAGCAACATGAATCGCATGTTCAATTAGTTCTTTTACCCCTTCATTTTTTGAAGCAGAAATGGGAACAATAGGAACCCCAAGCATTTCTTCCATCTTATTAATGTTAATGGTACCACCATTACCTCTAACTTCATCCATCATATTTAAGGCAATAACCATTGGAACATTTAATTCCATAAGTTGTAGTGATAGATATAAGTTTCTTTCAATATTGGTTGCATCTACTATATTGATAATTCCTTTTGGTTTTTCATCTAAAATAAACTGTCTAGAAACTATTTCTTCAGATGTATATGGTGATAAACTATATATACCTGGTAAATCAGTAACTAGAGTTTCTTGATTACCTTTAATTACTCCACTTTTTCTATCAACAGTTACACCTGGGAAATTTCCAACATGTTGATTAGAACCAGTTAATTGATTAAATAAAGTTGTTTTGCCACTGTTTTGATTTCCTGCAAGCGCAAATGTAAGTATGGTTCCTTTTGGTAGCGGCTTTTCATCTTCTTTATTATGAAATATTCCTCCTTCACCAAGTCCTGGGTGATGTAGGTCTTTTTTGGGTTCTGCGCTTAATTGAATAAATTCTTTATCCTCTTCTAAAGTACTTATTTCAATTTTACTTGCATCATCAAGTCGAAGCGTTAATGTATATCCATGAATTAAAAGTTCCATCGGGTCACCCATTGGTGCGTACTTTAATAAAGTAATTTTAGCACCTGGAATTACTCCCATATCTAAAAAGTGTTGTCTAAGGGAACCTTCGCCGCCTACACTTGTAATGATTGCTGATTTACCTAATTCTAATTCTTTTAGTGTCATATTCATACCTCTAATTTGTACATATTATATCAAAATTAAGTTTAAATTACTAGTAAATTACAAAAAAGAAAATATGTTTATGAATAGACATAAACATATTTATATAATTAATTATTTATTATTACTAAATTCTTTATATATACCTTTTATAAATCTAAAGTATTATAATGCTATATATTCTTTTTTCATTGTTGTTATAAATGACATAACCGAAAAAACCATCAATACACCTAATATAGATATTGTTGAAACCATTGAAAGTAAATGCATATCACTACTTGCTTCGGTTTGATTAACAATAATCATTGTATTTTGTAATGTTAGAACTGACATTGCTGCGTCAAATAATCTTACTAGTTTCATTTGATTGATAATAAGAGATTCTGATTTTTTCTTTTTAGAACAAAGATTATATATAACAGATATTACTTTACAGGTTGTATATAATGCGATTGCTATTGCGGGGATCAAAGTCATATTAACACTCTTTTGACCATTCACCATTAATATTGCGGGGAATATCATTACAATATTCATAATAAATAGAATAATAGATGTCGCAATATATGTAGGTTTTTCATAATCTTTCTTTTTGTTATGATATAAAGTAAATCTTATTATTAAAAGTAATAAATAATATAAAAAGATTGCTTGGTTCCATACTGTATGTTTAATTAAACCTAGGATTCCATTATATATAGAGAAGGCTAAACTACATAAAACTGATATAAAGAATGAATGTTTTTGAAATAGGTTTTTATATTTCTTAAATGTTTCTATTAATGTATTAAACATAATTATTCCTCATTATATTTAATACATTTAAGTATTACTTTTATTACATCATTAATTTCATCTTTACAATTATTTTTTAGCCATTCTAATATAATTGCAAGAATACCTTTTGAATAAAACTCTAAAATATAACGTTGTTCTTCTTTTTTTATATTAAATTTATCCATAATAGGTTCAAATAAATTAGTATACATTTTATTAAATGTTTGTTCTGTATTTAATATTTCTGGTTTATTATGTGATAATCTAAATATTTTTTTATTTTCTTTTATAAATTTTAAGTATGGTTCTAAATATGGAGTAGTAACTAACATTAAGTCTTCTTTTTTTAAGGTTTGTTTCCAGTTAGAAGTAAATATATGTTTAGATTCATCAAATGATTCTGCGAACTTTTTATTTGTCATTTCAATTGTTTCTTCTAATAAATCATTTATTGATTCATAATGAAGATAGAAAGTTGATCTATTTACACCTGCTTTTTGACATATTTCTTTAACAGTAATATATTCATAATCTTTCTTTTCAAGTAATATTAATAAAGCTTCATCCATTGCTTGGGCAGTATTAAAATATTTACTTTCAAATCTATCCATAATTATTTCCTCCTTTGGAAAATATTAAACTTATTGTTTAGTTTTCTTCTGCTTCAATTTCGTTTGCTAAAGTAACGATTTCAAATGCATATTTTTCTTTTCTTTTAGCAAGTATTTGTTTATAAATTGGATAATTAATAGCAACTAGGATTAATCCTATAATACCAATAACGATACCTAAAATAAAGGCATTACCTATTACTTTCATAGCAAGGCACATACCAGTACCAAAGATAAGAGTTGCGATAATACCAAATGTATAAGCAAATATCTCAGCTGGTCTTTTAGCCTTTCTATCTAATTTCTTTAAAGCTAGTACCTTAGATGTACTTTTTTTAGCATATTCCTTTGCTATTGATTGTGCATAAATTTTATCTGTATTCATTGTCATTTCCTCCTTTTGACACTAACATTATATCATTTATTAGTATTGGAATGAACAACATTTTTTATACTTTGTGTTGATTTAAACAAAATCTATCAAAATTATAAACTATTACATAATTATTATTATCATTTAATTAATATAGCTAGTTTTACTAATATAATTATACAACAAAATTATAATTATGTGTTACAAATTTGAAATTTTTTTTAATTTGTGACACATAAATTAAAAAAAGTTTTTGATTTTTAACATTGAGTATTAATATTAATAAATCCATTTTTAATCTATAAAACATATTATTAATTAACTATTATCTCATATTATACAATTTAAAAAAGTAGATATCTCTATCTACTTTATCAATACTTTATTAAATTTAAATTATTACTTTATATTCTTACTAAAGACAAATTGCATAATAAATCTTGCATATTTATCTACTTTATCTATTGGTGGACCTGAGGGTAGTCGAAACCCTGTCCGAGAAATGTTAGGCTTTGCTTTCTACATATTTAGTTTATCTATTAAATTTCATAACTAAAAGTAAGATAAACAAAATCTTTTAGTTACTAGCTTAATTATCTTGATTCATACCTCAAGCTATGGTAATTATCAAAGCCTACTCTCTTTCCCTTATTATACACGTAGGCTAGTATATTAAGAGATAAATCAAAATTAATTGATTACTTGCTTATGCTAGCAAGCGAAAGCGTAATTTGTGTTTGCGTTTAATTTAATAAACCTCAGGTTTTAACGTGCCTACCCACGATATGCTTACATTGCTTCACATAGCCCGTCGAAACCAGTACAGGCCCGTATATATGTAGTTTATCATATTTTCTTTATTTTTTCAAAAAATATGATAAATCTACTTCTTCTTAAATATCTATTTTTTTAAATTCTAATTTTTTAGGATACCAACTACATGCTTTATTGGTTTTTTCTATATTACCGGTAGTATATATATCTACTTTTTGGTTATTATTAGAATCATTTAATAAATTATTTGTTTTTAATGTTTCATATAAATTAATACTTGTTGGATATCCACATGCTATATATGTAATATTATTTCCAAGTTCTTCTTTAATTAAAGATTTAATTATACTAAAATGAGTACATCCATATATTAAAGTATCTATATTAGTTTTCTTTAAGTCTTTTAGTTTTTCTTTTACAAGTGTTTTTCCATAAGAGGAATTTAAATCTTTAGTTTCAATAAAGTCAACAAATTCTGAACAAGCAACAGGATATACATTAATATTATTTTCCTTTAATATTTCTTGATACTTTCCTTTATTAATTGTTGCGTTAGTCGCAATAACTCCAATATTATTATTTTTTGTTTTAGATATTGCATAGTTACTTGTTGGTTTTATTACATCAATAATAGGAATTGATGTTAGTTTTCTAAGATCATTTACAAATAATGAAGCAGTATTACAAGCAATTACAATTGCTTTTACATTTTGTTTAATTAAATATTTTACAATACGGCTAACAATTTGTTTTATTTCTTCTAATGGTTTTGTTCCATATGGGCATTTTTCTTCATCAGCAATATATATAAAATCTTCATTTGGCAACATTTTTATTAATTCATCTAGTACAGTAATACCACCTACACCAGAGTCAAATACCCCAATTGGCCTTGTTTTCATGATTTCACCCTCAAATTTCGTTTTTTGTTCATTTCTTGATAATTAGTCAGTTTTAATTAAAACATTCAAATTTAACCCCTTTTTAGGCTTTAAATTAGAAAATAAAGTAAATTTATAAGATTATATTTAACAAATATAATTATAGTTAAATATTAAATGTATGATTATTATATACTAAATAGGTAGAAATTGCAATAGAAAATATATAAAAATAATCGAATAAATATAATAAATAAAATACATTACTATTCAAAAATTTCCTATATAAAAGCCCTGATGAAATCAGGACTAATTAAATTTAAGCATTAATTATAATTACAGGTCTTACCCCAATTCGAATATAATAACAATCAATATAGTTATAAATGATACCATCATAATTCATACCATATACTTGATATGGGCAATAGCTATTGGCATCTCTTAACCAATATGATGCATATCCATTACAGTCTATTTTTTCTTCTTCACTATAATATGTATTAACTTTATCTTTAATAAATTCAGTTGGCTTTAAGGCCTTTTTAATATTTAATTCAAAGTCTTTTTCACATAAAGTATATACAGAATCTTTAAATCCATCATATTCATATTTAACCATTTGTTCTTGTTCAGCATCAGAAAATGCGGTATTATAGAAAGTAGAATTTAACCAAGTTCTAAGGTCTGAATATTCATAAGTATTTGCTTTGGTTTTTTCAGGAACTCCATCTTTATTTAAATATGAATAAATATCTGGTTTAAAATATTCATCGCTATTAAAGACAACACGGTCAAGGATTTTAGTTGAATATAAGTATTTAACACCATCTTTTAAAATAACTTGCCAAGTTATTGGTTCAACTTTATAATATGAATCATCTCTTAAATAGTAATATTCTTCATTATATTCAATAAAAGAACGTTCATTTGTTTCATGTATTTGTTTTAATTCATTTATGATACTTTCATCTTCAACAAGACTTTGAGGATATAGTCCAAATGTCATATCATCTAAATATTCTATTTTATTTGAATTATTAGAATTAACACAACTAGTTAATGGAATTAAAAGCATCAATAGTAATACGATTAATAGTCTTTTTTTCATATGTTTTCCTTTCTTATTTAAATGGATCGAATTCGGTATTAGGGTCAAAATGCATAATGAAGTCAACTAACAAATCAATGATTTGTTCAACATCTTTCATTGAACATACCTCAGTTGAAGAATGCATATATCTTAGTGGGATACTTACTAAATAAGTAGGGATACCACCATGTTTATCATACACGCTATCAGCATCAGTATAGCTTCTGCTAGTCGCAATATCCATTTGAACATTAATTCCAAGTCTTTCTGAAGATTCTAACATCATTGAATGAATCTTTGGATTCATTAGAGATCCTCTTGTAAGAATCGGACCTTGTCCAAGCGATGTATCTCCAGTTAATCCTTCAAGATAATTAATGTCTGTTGCATATGACACATCAACAGCAATAGCAACCGTAGGATTAACGATTTCAGCAGCTGAATTTGCGCCTCGTCCTGTTGTTTCTTCACCAACTGTAGTTGAAGCATATACACCAAGTGGTGTATTTTTTTCTTTTACTTTTCTTAATACTTCAAGAATAATGTATGCGCCTAACTTATCATCTAAAGCACGACCTGCCAAAAAGTCATTTTGAAGATAAGTATAATTTGTACAATGAACAACTGGATCACCAATAGATACAAGTTTTAATGTTTCTTCTTTAGATGAAGTACCAAGATCAAGCAGTAAATCAGTTACTTTTAAATTTGACATATTAGGTGTATATCCTATAACACCATATACTTCTTTATTATTAGATGTAATTACTCTTACATGTTGACTAACGTAAGCATAAGGTCTAATACCACCTGCTCTTGCAATTTTACATGTTCCATCATTTAATACTTTTTCAATATATAAACCTATTTCATCAATATGTCCACATAATAATATCTTAGTATTAGAACTAGGATTAATAACATTAATTACATTAAAGTTATGATGAGTAATAACTTCATCACTTATGTCTTTCATTTCATTAATAATCATTTTTTGAATATTAAGTTCAGAACCAGATGGTGATGGAGTTTCTAACATTTTATATAATAATTCTCTCATAATGCCCTCCTAAAAAAATTTATATTTATTTTCTTTATCAATATATGATGAAAAAATTTCAATACCATTATTTTCTAAAAATAAAGGAAGTTCTAATTTAAATCCCTCACAAAGTTTAATGTTATTCAAGTCTTTTATTTTAACCCAACCAATATCACCTTCACAACTTGTTGAAATAATATTACCTTTATATTTATTTGTCTTAAATAAAATACCAACATTTCTAATATCAGAATCAGCATCATACCATTCACGGATACCAATTAACTTTATATCAAAAATCTCAAGTCCAGTTTCTTCCTTAATTTCTCTGATAATTGCTGATACAATTGGTTCTTTATTTTCCACATGACCTCCAGGAAAAGTAAATCCAGGCCAATCATTACATCTATTAATCATCAAGACTTCTTCATCATTATATATCATACACATTACTGTTAATACTATTTTTTCCATATATTCACCATTATTATTATATCATTATTAAAAGAAATATTCAACTTTATTGGAATAATTAAAAAGAGCCACATTAAGTGACCCTTAAAATTAAATTAATTTTACTTTAAAAAATAATCATAGAAATTTAACAAGTAAATTTTTTATTTAATTATTATTACTTATTTTATATTTAAGTCAATTTGTATTACTGGTCTAACTCCAGGGCATTCTATTTTAGAACTTATATTTCCAGTACTTTTATAATACAACGATTGTCCATCTGAAGATACCATTTCAAAATCGGTACTTCCAACAACTAATAATGTAATATCTGTATTTGGCGTTCTAAGCCACCATCTTCCATACTTAGTTATTCCTTTTGCGGCTGCGTAATCACTTGGTGCAGATATTGATTTTAATTCATAAGTTGCTGTTTCAGATTTACTAAGTAAGTATACTTTATCGCTTGTATTAATTTCCTGGTATGTTGATGAAACACCTGTCTTATTATCAACTTCAGTATTTAAAATTATTTTTCTTTCGTTTTGAACAAAAGCAGAGTAATAAAAATCACTATTTAACCAATTTCTAATATCACTATATACATAATTAGAACATGTAACTTTCTTTCCATCAACATATCTGCTTGAACTATGAGAATCAAATTGCATACAATCTATTAAATCTTTTGCGACTAGTGTTAATTTACCAGCATTATTTTCAACTACTAACCAACATATTGGTTCATAATAGAATAGCTCATTATTATATAATTTAAGTTTCCAACCATTATATTCATATATATCTTCAGAATTAGGCATAAGATTATTTAATACATATGAACTTATTTCGTCTTCTTGTACTTTTGATTTTGGATAAGAGCCAAAATAAATATATTCTTTACTATTTTCAGTAAATACTTCATTTAGTTTTAGCCATTTCGCATAAAGTACTATATCTGATTCTCTATTGTAAATAGCATTTTCTTTTACTAAATAATTGTTATCATCATACCAGCCACTAAAATAATACCCATCTCTTTGTGGTATATTAAATAATATGTAATCATCATAACCAAATTCATTGATAGCCTCACTATCAAATTTTCCACCATTTAATACATATGTAACTGAATATGTTATTTTATGCCATCTAGCATAAAGTGTAATATTATCATTATATGTTTTGCAAGATATCTCATCAACCTTTGATGACTCATTAAAGTCTTTTGATGTATACCAGCCAACAAAATTATATCCTTTTCTAATAGGATCTTTTAACTTAATTGCTCCTTCATCAACAGTAATTTTCTGAGGGTTTCCTTTATTATTAACACCATCATATAAAAAATAGTCAATCGTAAATTCTTTAGGTTTCCATTTCGCATATAAAGTTATATCCTTATTAGGAATAGTTGATAAATCAAATTTAGTATCAAAACTAGCATCTTCGTACCAACCATCAAATACATAATAATTTTTTGTTGTTGATACATTAAATTTGCTTCCATAGTCTGCAGTAATTGCTTCAATTTCTGTTCCACCATTAGTATTAAAAGTTAATGTATATTGATTAATTGTAAACTTAGCATATAATGTTATATTTCCGATTGAGCCTTTTTCTATTTTTTCAATTCTTTGATTAAACAATTCATCTTTATACCAACCATTAAATGTCTCTTCTTCTTTTGTAGGATTATTTAATACTATAGTTTTAGATGTAAAATAATATGTAGTTGGATTATCAATATTATTAACTCCACCATTTAAGACATAAGTTATATTATATGTTTCTAATTCCCATAAAGCATTTGCTATTACATCAGATGTTATAGGCGTTTTAAAATCATAATCCCAACCATTAAATATATACCCAGTTTTTGTTAGATTATAATTATTTATAACTTGTTCACCTTTTTCTATATAAATATCATCAATACTTTCATCGCAATTAGTATTAAAAACAACTTTGTATTTATTTCTTCTATAAATATTAACTTTATAACTATCTTTTAATCCATTATCTTTTTCACAAAGAATATAATAAATATTATCACCTTTTTGAAGACTAATTGTATGATTATTAATTTCAGTAGATAAATCTTCTGATGTACATATATAATAATTTTCATAGCCTTCAACTAATATATAATTATTAAAATTAAGTGTAGCTGTTTCAGTTGATACTTCTATTTTATAGATTGATCCTTCGTGAACACTATTTTCAAGATAAAAAGAATAATTTAATTTCCATTTTGCTTCTAAATTAATATCTTCAGTAACAACATTACCATTAAATAGCCATTTTTCATCATCTATATACCAACCTAGGAAAGTATACCCTTCTTTTGTTGGAGTAGCTGGTTTTCTAATTTTTTCTCCTTTTTTAACGCCTTGATTTTGTATTACATCATCAGTATTAGTAATAAAAGTAACAGTAAATTCATCAGGATTCATTAGTCTAGTTACTTTTTCAATTAATTCATTAATCTTATCTGTATTATTAGAACTAGTATTTTTAAGTAAATTTAATGATGTTTCTATCTCACTAAACTTTGCATTATAATCTGATTTAAGCTCTTCGGTTTTACTATTATAAGCATTAGTTAAATCTGTTATTGCTTGACTATTCTTACTATCTTCTGCTTGTAATTTTGTAAGTTCTGTTTCATAACTTGTTTTTAATGATGCTATTGCATCTTTATTTTCTTTATCACTTGCTTCTAATTCAGTAACTTTTTTTGTATAAGTGTTTGTTAGGTTTTCGATTGCTTCTTTATTTTCGGAATCTTTTTCTTTTAATTCTTTTAATGATGATTCATAGTTTTCTTTTAAGTTAGATAATGCTGATGCGTTTTCTTCATCTTTTGTTT
>CAYOAY010000002.1:0-56662 GCA_964402155.1 uncultured Muribaculaceae bacterium
ATTTAATATTTGTAAAGTAATAAAATGTTGAAAAAAAATATAAGTTGTGATATAATGAGATTAGGTTTTAGATGGGAGTGATAAACTTGAAAAAGATAGTAATAATTGGTGGCGGTACTTCAGGTTTGTTTTCTGGAATATATATAAAAAAATTTTGTCCTGACTGTGAAGTAACTATTGTTGAAAGATTAGAACGAATTGGTAAAAAAATTCTTGCGACTGGTAATGGACGATGCAATTTTTCTAATATCCATGTTAATAATAAAAAATATAATAATACAAGTTTTGTTAACTCTACTTTAAAAGAACTTGATTATAAACATTTAATAGAAGAATTAGAAGGATTAGGATTAATGACAGTAACAGATTCAGAAGGTAGAGCATATCCTTATTCAGAAATGGCTAATTCTTTTTTAGATGTTTTAAGAATTAATATAAAGAAACTTGGCGTTATCGAGAAATGTAATTTTGATGTTCATAAAATTACTAATATTGGAACGGATAATGAACCTAAATTTGTAATTGAAGATACGAGAAAGCAACGTCTTCAAGCAGACTTTATTGTGCTTGCGACTGGTGGTAAGGCTTCTCCATTACTTGGTTCAAATGGTAGTGGATATAGTTTAGTTAAACCATGGCATATTAAAGTTACTCATACTGAACCTGGGCTAGTTGGGGTTAAAGTTGATCCTCAAAGTATTAAAGGCCTTGCGGGGCTTAGGATTAGACCTAAAGTATCATTATGGGATAAAAAAGCAAAGCAAAAGGTTTGGGAAGAAAATGGAGAGGTATTATTTAAAGAAGATGGAGTTAGTGGTATTGTTATCATGCAAATGGCATCTATTATAGCAAGAGGTGAAATAGTTAAAGCTTCTAATCATTATTCATTTGAATTTGATTTAATGCCGAAATTTGATGAAGAAACTTTATTTTCAATGTTAGTTAAAAGACGTGAAATGATGGGTGAATGTGAAACAAGTGACTTTTTGAATGGTATATTTCCAAAAGTACTTGGCTTTAATTTAATTAAGAGAAGTAAGATTGACTTATCATCTCGTATTGAAAATATTACAATGAAAGATTTAATTAGATTAACTGATACAATTAAGTATTATACTTTAGATTATAAAGGTTTATATGGATTTGAACGTGCTCAAGTTACAGTTGGTGGAATTGAACTAAGTGAAATAAATAAACGTACTTTAGAATTTGTAAGAATTCCTCAAATGTATTGTTGTGGTGAAGTCTTAGATGTTGATGGTGAATGTGGCGGATATAATATGCACTGGGCACTTGCTAGTGGATATGTTGTAGCTAAATCAATTAAAGAAAAGTGTGAAGCTAGTGAATAATATAAATGATCAAATGATAACTCTTTTTACAGATACTTTAGACGAAGCATCAATGTTATATTATCATGCAATGATTAATGAAGATGTCGATAATACAGCCGTAACAAATTATAATTTAGAAAAGGGAAGACTAAATTATTATGAATGTTTATTAAAAGTAATTGATTATTTTCTTGGTAACTTAGATTTAGAAGATAGTTTGTTAGATGATTCAACTAAAGAAAAAATAACTTCTCTTTTTAATAAATTAGATGAAGAAATTGAAAAAAATGGTTTAAATAATGAAGAAGTAAGAAAAGCTTTATTACTCCTTGATATTAAGGGATTTAAAAATTTAAACTTTTCTCTTGATTTAATTACTCCCGATAATATTGGTTTTATTATTGTAAAATTGATTGAAGTAATGTTTAAAGAAAATAATATTAAAATGTTAGATTGTAATTTTGGAACTGGTAATCTAGCATTTACTATTGTTAATAATTCTACAAAAGATATTGAATTAATTGGTATGGATAATCACTATTTAATGGCAGATATTGCTGCACATAAAGCTAATTTACTTCAAGAAAATATTAATATTTATCATCAGGATGCTTTAGAATATATTATTCCTGAGGTTGATTTGGTAGTTAGTGATTTAGCGGTATATGATTATGAAAATGACCAATATGATTCTTATTTGTATAAAGAAGGTGTTAGGTATTTTCCATATCTTGCGATAGAACATTATCTTTCATTAAGTGAGAATACAAAATATATATATATTATAGATAATAATTTCTTTTTTCAAAAAGGAAATGAAAAACTAAAAAAATTGATTGATGATAGTGCTACAATAAAAGCTTTTATTACATTACCTTTAGATATGTTTCAAGATAAAAGTTTAGGGAAAGCATTATTAATATTAGAGAAGAAAAAAAGCATTGATAAGCATACTCCAATCTATATGTTACCTTCACTTAAACATAAAGAGGCCTTCTTAAATACGATGGCAGAAATATTGAATACTTTAAAATAAATGGTTTAATGGTTTATTTAGAACTAATTAAACCATTTTTTTGGTTTTAAAAAATGGAATATTCAAAAAAATATCGTATTATTTAGTTGAGGTGATAAAGTGAAGAAATTAAAAATAGTTTTATTTATAATGCTTCTAGGAATGCTTCTTATTAAAGGAGCTCCGAGTGCGAAAGGAATATCAAATGTAGGTAAGACGTTGATTCTTTTTAAAGGAGATAAAGATGTCAATCTTGAGTATGATAATTATCGTTTAGTATCAACTAATTTAGATATGGATAAAACTGGAGAATATTTGAATATTTATAAACATAAAGAAACTGGGGATATCGTTAATAAAACGATATATGTTGTTGATAAAAATAATATTGGTAATGATACAACTGAATTAATAAAAAAAGAAAAAGTTATATCAAGCAACTTAAGTATTTCTTATGTTACTAAGGGACTAGTAGAAAATAGTTATTTTTATGTTAGTTCTATTCCCCATAAAAATTCTAGTATTGATGGTGAAGATACTTTCTTAACTTATACTTTAGACGGAAAGATAATATGGGAAACATTACTCCTAGAAGATAGATTAGTATATGTAAAAGATATTATTATTGATAAAGATCGAATTGTTGTTGTTAGTGAAGCCTACTTTGTTCCTAGTTTAATGGATATATATATTGATACTTTTGACTTTAGTGGAAAAAGAATAAATATTGAATTTTATAGTGGCACGCTAATTGATAATTTGGGTAAGTTTATTGTAAGCGATGATGCTTACTATATTGTTGGAACAACGGAATCAGTAAAAGGCACTATTGGTGGGGCTAGAGATAGCAAAGATATGTATTTATTAATGGTTGAAAGAGCGTCGCTTAAATTAATAGATGCTAAATATTATAATTTACCTGGAAATGATGAATGTGTTGGGGCTGTTAAAATAGATGAATATTTATATTTATTTCAAAAATATAAATCAAATATAGAGGAAATTAAAGTAATTAAAACAGACTTAAAAGGAGAAATTATAAAAGAAAAAGTAGTATCATATGGAAAGACTGTAACTAGTTTTCTAGTTGATGTTTATGAAGAAAATATATATATGATAGTAAAAGAAAGCATTACAAAAGATAAAACCAGTTTAAAGATAATAGATGAGGATTTAAATATAAATAGTACTGAATTAGAAATTGATTCATCTAGTTTTCTTATAAAAGCATATATTCAAAATAATAATTTAAATTTATTTTATGATACAAGTATCAATAATAAAGGAATTATTAAAATAATGGACTTAGAGAAAAATCAATATATAATAGATTGTAATGTAAACTATAATTTAAGTTTGTTAAGATATAATGGTAATACTTTATTTGAGATAAAAGATACTAGTTCTTATAAAATAGATATATCTTTTTTACAAATTGAAAAGTTTAATAATTTAGTAATTGATAACCAAAATAAATCAGTTGTAGATGGTAAAATTTTTATTAATGGTAATGAAACACTATTAAATAATGATTTATCAAGTATAGAGTATGATGAAAGCTATTTTGGAAATTATCCCGTTTTTTACTATTATGAAGGAAAAGAGGCAGATCTATGTTACAGTGCAATCGTTCAAGTTCTTCCTAGTCCAAGTATTATATCTAATAGTGTTCATGATACTAATTTAAAATTAACATTTAATGGTGAAGGGTTTTTAAATAATAAGCCAATTGATTCTGGTTATGTAATTACTGAAGAAGGAAAGTACCATCTTGTAATTATTGGTAAGAACTCATCAAAAGCAGAATATAGTTTTGAAGTTAAAAAACAAAGTTTTGAAGTTCCTAATATAATTAAAAATGAAGATATAAATGCAAATGATATCTTTAATAATATAAGACAAGACAAAATCATAGAAGAAGAACTTTTAACTGTTGATTTTGACAATCAAAAAGAAGAAAAATCAACAACGGTAAAAACAATATGGTGGCCATTATTCATTCCTGTTTCCATAACTTCAATCGCAATTATCCTATTTATGAAAGGAGCATTAGTATGAGGCTTAGAATTAAATTTGTCTCTATTATATTTATTACTTTAATTATAGGTTTATTAGGTAGTATATTAATAAAAGCAGAATCAGTTATTGAAGAAGATAATACATTAATAGATAGTGAGCGTGTAGAACAAGCTATATATTATAATTCAAATCATATTATAGTAAAAAATAATAAAATATATATTGGTAGTCTAGTAATACCTGGGATAATTAAAGATTATATTATTCAAGATAAGTATGCATATTTAATTGTTATAAGTGATAAGAATTATTTATATTTATTAGATAATAATGAAATTAAAAAACAAGTTGAAATAACAATTACAAATCCGGAAACGTTATGTATATATAATAAGGAAGTTCTAGTTGGTGGAGAAAATAATTTACAAATGACTCTTGTCAGATATAATAGTAAATTAGAAGTAGTAAAGACCATAAATTATCATTCACTTGGATTTACGAAATGTGTAAAAATGCTTGTGCTTGATAATTACTTATATGTTGCGGGGGAAAAAGATGCAATATTTGATAGTGAGATTTTTAAAAATGTTGGTAATAAAGGTGAAATTAAAAGTTTTATTTTTAAATTAGATAGTAATTTTACATTAGTTAAAGATGGTTATTTTAATGAATTATCTCCTAATGAGAAAATTATAGATATGTTTATTTTCAATAATTCAATTGGAGTAATTTTAAAAGGATTTAATAAATATCAGTATCTATTGGATATTGGATTAAATGTGATTGACCGATTTGAAATTGATTCAAATGCTTTATATATATCAACTGCTAAAACAGTAAAAAGTGCATATCTATATATCAAACAACTTGCTGAAGTAATATGTGTTGAAGCATGCAATAATACTATATCCGATTCAATAATATCATTTGAAGGTGAATATGTTAATCATTGTTATGTGGATGGTGAATTATATATATATTATACAGTTAATAATGATACATATTTGAAAACTATTAATGAATATCATATTGATTATATCAATAATTTATATGGTGATTATTTTAATGTAAATGAAAATGATAGATCACATTTTAAAGTAGAATCTTATTTAGAAGATTTAAACTTTGAATTATCTAGTATTACTCCATATTTTGTCAAAAATCAAAGTGGAAAATATGTAATTACTTATATTGCAAATCGTCTAAATAGTGATGATGTTATGATTCAAACACCAATGATTATAGATGAATATGTTAATGTATTAGATGAATTTATATACCCTAAAGGATATCAATTATTTTTCTTTGGTAGTGCAACATTGAACGGGAAAAAGGTAAATAATGGATGTACTTTAACTGATACTGGGGTTAATAATTTAGTTATTACAAATATCAACAATGAACAATTTTCATATCAATTTATGGTAGTTGATAATTACTATAAAACAAATTATATTCCCAATATAAAAGCAGATATTTCGGCATCTCAAAATGAAACAATCTACATACCTTTATCAAAAAAAGAAGTTAAAAGTGTGGTAGTAAATGATGCTTTAATAGGAAATATTCAAAAAGTAAATAATGAATATACACTATGTTTAAACTATAATTTAAACCAAGAACTACTAAAAGTAGGGATCCAAGAATTAAAGATTAGTAAGATAATATATAGTGATAATACAGAAGCATTAGTTAATTTACGTTTAATTGTTAATATTAAAAAACAAGAACCTACAATTCATGTTTTAGAAAGTAAAGAGGATAATCATTTAAATTTAGTTTTAGATATTGTTGATAAAGACCAAAGTATTGTTGACTTAGTATTTGAAACTTATCAAAATAATAAACTAATAAATTCAACAAGTACATTTATCCAAAATACATCTTCCAAAATAAATGACATCTTACTAAATGAAGAATTTGAAGTATATATTAATCTTATTACGGAAAATAAGACTTATCAAATATTATATTACAAAGGAAAAATAACAAAAGATAAACCAATTAATTACAATGTAACATTTGCCTTTGATAATAATTCTTTAAAAATGATTAATATTGATATAGATTTAGATAATAGTAATATTTTACATCAAATATTAAAACTAGGTAATGAATCCCTAAATTTAAATACTAAATACCAAGTGAAAAGAAATAATACTATTACTTATATATCGGTAATTAGTTCAATCATTATTATTGGTGGATTAATTATTTTAGTTATTAGAAAAAAAAGGAGGAAAAAAAGTAATATTTAAAAATAAGCCAGGTTCTTAAGAACCTGTTTTTCTTTTATGAAGCTAAATTTATAGTTATCTTAATTGTAAATTTTAATAATTTGTGTTATACTAAGAAAGAAAGAAGGGATAACATGAGTTTTGTTAATCTATATTTAAAAACTGAATATTCAATGTTACAAAGTTCATGTCGATTAGACCGTACCTTTGATACTCTTGTTAAATATGACTATCATTCTGCCGCAATGACAGATGATGGAAATATGTATGGAACAATTAAATTTTATAAAAAAGCCCTTGAAAAAAATATTAAACCTATTATTGGTTTAAGGTTAAAATATGAGTATAATGGTTCACAAAGTACAATTTTATTATATGCAATGAATAATTTTGGATATCGTAATTTAATGTGTTTGTCTTCATATTATATGATTCATAATAAACATATTGAACTAACCGAAATCTTTAATCATAGTATTGGATTATTGGCCATTATTCCTTTTCCTGAAAGCATACTATATAACTATTATCGTAATCATAATTTAGAATTACTATTTAAACATATTGAAACATTATCTTTAGGATTTGATCAACTTTATATTGGGTTATTTAGACAAACAAAAGATGATTTAAATATTTTTGAAGATTGTTATCATTTATTTAAATCTCATAATTGTAAGATGGTTGCTTTATCTAAAGTTAGTTACATTGATGAAGAAGATGTGGAAGTATATAAAGTATTAAAAGCAATTAATAATGGCGGTACTTTGTCTAAGTTAACAGAAAGACAACAAAAAGAATGGCTATTAAAAAAAGAAGAAATTAATGTTATATTTAATGGTTATGAAGATTTAATAAATGCGGCTCAAGAAATAAGTGATAAATGTAATATTCATATTGACTTTGGTAAATACCATTTACCTAAATATAGTGAACAATATAACGCTGATAATTATTTAAAAGAATTAAGTTATAAAGGACTTCAAAAAAGATTAAAACAAAATCAAATTAATAGTTCTAGTAAATATTATGAACGCATAGATTATGAATTAGATACTATTAAAACAATGGGGTTTAGTGATTATTTTTTAATTGTGTGGGATTTTATTAAATATGCGAAAGGGAATGGCATTTATGTAGGCCCAGGTAGAGGTTCTGCCCCTGCCTCACTAGTTAGTTATTCACTAGGTATTACTGATATTGACCCAATTAAATATAATTTATTATTTGAAAGATTTTTAAATAAAGAAAGAATATCAATGCCCGATATTGATACTGACTTTCCAGATGATAAACGTGATGAAGTAATAAAGTATGTTGGAAAAAAATATGGCTCTAATCGGGTAGCTCATATTGTTACTTTTGGAACATTTAAAGCAAAGCTTGCCTTAAGAGATACCTCAAGAGTATATAAACTAAATGAAGTTAGATTAAATGAAGTACTAAAATGTTTAAACAATTTATCTACTAAAGAACTATATTCCTCAAGTTTAGAAGAAATAATTCAAAAAGATTCTTCCTTAAAACAATTAATGGAGGATTATGAAGATATTAATCAAGTATTAACCGTTGCATCTAAAATCGAAGGATTACCTAGAAATACCTCAACACACGCTGCTGGCATTATAATTACTAATCATGATTTAGTTAACTATACACCTTTAGTTAATGGTCTTGATGATATATATCAAACCCAGTATGAAGCAGTAGACCTTGAGGCTCTTGGTTTACTTAAAATGGACTTTTTAGGATTGCGTAATTTAACTAATATTGAGGGATGTTTAAAATTAATGAATAAAATGGGAATTGATTTTACTTTTCCTAAAGAAATGAATGATGAACAAACATTTAAAATGTTATCGAGTGGTAATGTAAGTGGTGTATTTCAACTTGAATCGGCTGGTATGAGAAAAGTCCTAATGGACTTAAAGACGAGTTCATTTGAGGATATTGCGAGTGCTCTTGCTTTATACCGCCCAGGTCCAATGGATATGATACCTCATTTTGTTAATCGAAAATTAGGACTTGAAAAAATAGAATACCCACATCAAGATTTAGAAGGTATTTTAAAAGAAACATATGGAACTATTGTATATCAAGATCAAATAATGCTAATTGCGAGAAAATTTGCGGGGTACAGTTTAGGTAGAGCTGATATTTTAAGAAGAGCGGTTTCTAAGAAAAAGAAAGAAGTTTTAGAAAAAGAAAGAACAAACTTTGTTTTATCTAGTATTAATCAAGGATATAGTAAAGAAACAGCTGAAACTATATATGACTATATTGTTAAATTTGCTTCTTATGGATTTAATAAAGCGCATTCTTTTGCTTATGCTAAGGTATCTTATCAAACAGCATATTTAAAATGTCATTATTTACCATTTTATCTTGCAACTTTAATGACTAGTGTTATTGGTAGCGACACCGATATTAGATTATATTATCAAGAGGCATTAAAAAATAAAATAGCAATGGTTAGTCCAGATATTAATATTAGTACTGATGAGTTTATTACTGATGGAAAACAAATAATTTGTCCACTAAGTTTAATTAAAGGAATAGGTAATGTTAAAGTAAATGAATTGTTAAATGAACGTGCTAAGGGTAAGTTTACTAGTTTTGATGATTTTGTTAAAAGGACTGTTAATATATTAAATGGTTCACTAATTGAAAATGTAATATATAGTGGTGCCCTTGATAATTTTAAAATTACTAAAAAGGCTATGATTGATAATTATCAGATAATAATTGATAGGATGAATTATGATTTTGTTACTAATTATGTTGATAATAATTATGATACTGATGAATTTACATATGGTGAATTACTTGAAAGAGAAAAGAACATGATTGGTCTTAATATTAAATATAATTTTTTAAATCAATACCAAGATTATTATGTTCAATATGGTTTACTTCATATTAGTAATATTAAAGAAAATATGAATGTTAGAACATTAGGTTATATTAATTCAATAAAAAGGATATTAACTAAAAACAATGAGGAGATGGCTTTTGTCGAATTATCAGATGATGTTAATACGATTGAACTTACATTATTCCCTAATACTTTTAGTAAATATCGTGACTTGAAAAATGGTCAACTAATAATAGTTAATGGATATACACAAAAAAGAAAAGAGATACAAATAATAGTTAATGATATCAAAAATATATAGGAGGGAAATAATGCAAGTTTTATGTTTTGATATTGGCGGTACTGATATTAAATATGGTATCGTAAAAGATGAAGTAATAATTGAAAAACACAAAGTTCCAACAGAAGCAAAATCTTCACAAAAGGAACTTGAAAAAAAACTTTATAATCTAACAACTGAAATGTTAGCAAAATATGAAGTAGTAGGGGTTGGTGTTTCATGCGCTGGAAGTATTGACCATGAACATGGTGTTGTTGCGACACCACCAGAGGCAATACCAAGTTTTGGTGGATGGGACTTTAAATCATTTTTTAAGAATAATTTTAATTTAGAATGCGTGGCTGATAATGATGTAAATTGCTTTGCGATTGCTGAAGGAACAAGCGGCGCAGCTAAAGATTTTAAAAACTTCTTTACCATTACAGTTGGTACTGGTATTGGTGGTGCTGTTGTATTTAATGGTAAAATTTGGAGAGGATTAAATTATAATGCTGGTGAAGTAGGAAGAATGCTTCTACCAAAAGAAAAGTTTGAAGCCCTTGCTTCGGTTACAGCATTAGTTAAGTATGCACAAGATTTAGGATTAGATGTTCATAATGGTAAAGAAATCTTTGATTTATATGATCAAGATGATTTCCTTGCGGAACAAGCAGTAGCTAATTTTTATCATTATTTAGCTGTAGGTATTGCTAATTTAATATATACATTTAATCCCGAAGCATTTGTTATTGGTGGAGGAATCACTAATAGAGAATGCTTTATAGATGAATTGAATAAAACAATTAATAGATATTTAGTTGATGGCTTTAAAAATACTGCTATTATTAGAAGAGCACATTACAAAAATGATGGTGGTATGATGGGAGCTTATTATAACTTTGTATCAAGAAAGGAATAATATGGAACAATATATTTTAGATAAAATTAATTTATGGAAATCATTTAATGAATTAGATATAGATTTAAAGAATGAATTAGCAAATATTGAAAATGATGAAGAAGCATTAATGGATGCATTTTCAACAGATATTGCTTTTGGTACAGGTGGATTAAGAGGTATTTTAGGAGTTGGTACAAATCGAATGAATATATATGTGGTTCGTAAAACTACAAAAGGATTCTATCAATATATGGCTGAAAAATACCCTAATATTAAAAACCAAGGTGTTGTAATTTCATATGATTGTAGAAAAAATTCATATTTATTTGCGCGTACGGCAGCAGAAGTAATTGCAAGTGAAGGCGTTAAGGTTTATGTCTTTTCAAGTTTAAGATCTACACCTGAACTTAGTTTTTCGGTTAGACATTTAGGATGTGCTGGTGGTATCATGATTACAGCAAGTCACAATCCTCCTATTTATAATGGATATAAGGTTTATGATGATAAAGGATGCCAATTAATTCCCGAACTTGCTGATGAAGTAATTGATAAAATTAATAAGATTGATGATATGTTCCATATTGAAACTAAATCATTTGATTGTCTTGTAAATGAAGGTCTTATTAAAGTAATTGATGAAGAAGTGGATAAACCATATGTTGAAATGGTAAAAACAGTAACTGTACAAGATGTACCTACAAGTAATATTAAAATTGTTTATACTCCTTTACATGGAACAGGAGCATCACATATGGTTAATATCTTAACTGATAAAGGATATCATGTAATACCAGTTGAAGAACAAATGATTCCTGATGGTAATTTTAGTACTTTAAAATCACCAAACCCTGAAGAAGCTTCTGCTTTTGAATATGCAATTAAGCTTGGTAAAGAAAAAAATGCTGATATCTTAATTGCTACTGACCCTGATGCTGATAGAATGGGGATTGCTGCTAAAAATAAACAAGGTGAATATGTTTTATTAACAGGTAATCAAACAGGTGCAATTCTTTTAGATTATCTTGCTAAGTTTAAACATATTGATAAAAAACGTGTTGTATTTAATACAATTGTTACTTCGAATCTTGCTGCAGCTATTTGTAAAAAATATGATATGGGACTAGTTCAAACATTAACGGGTTTTAAATTTATTGGTGAACAAGCCGCAATATTAGAAAATAGTAGTGACAAAGCATTTTTCTTTGGTTATGAAGAATCATATGGATATGTTATAAAAGATTTTGTTCGTGATAAAGATTCATTCCAAGCATCATTATTACTTGCTGAAGTTGCATCATATTATAAAACTTTAAATATGACTTTGATTGATGCGTTAGAAAAAATATTTGAAGAATATGGTTATTATTTAGAAGGAGTTCATAATATAGCGCTTGCAGGTACTCAAGGTAGTGCAAGAATTGAAAAAATTATGCGTACTTTCCAAAATATGCAATTAAATGAAATTGCTGGAAAACATATTAAAACATATGAAGACTATGATTCTTTAGAAAAACATGAAGATGGAATTACTTCTAAATTAACTCTACCTAGATCATTTGTTTTAAAATATATTTTTGATGATGGTGGTTGGTTTGTATTACGTCCATCTGGAACCGAACCAAAATTAAAGATATATATTGCGATTAAAGGAAATACTAAAGAAGAAGCTACTACGCTAATTACAAAATTAAAAAGTGAAATTCTAAAAATAATTGATAATATTTAAGAGGTGTCAAATGAAAATTAATTATCAAAATGTATTAAAGTTTGTATCTAATGAAGAAATAAAAAACAATGAAACTAAAACTTTACAAGCATTTAATACACTTTTAAACAAAACTGGAGAAGGTAATGATTTCTTAGGCTGGATTAAATATCCATATGAATATGACCATGAGGAATTTGAAAGAATAAAAAAAGCCGCAAGTTTTATTAAAGAAACAGCGGAAGTATTAGTTGTAATTGGTATTGGTGGTTCATATCTTGGAGCCAAAGCAGTAATTGAAGCACTTACTCCATATTTTAAAAAGTCAGGTGTTGAAATTGTTTTCTGTGGAAATACATTATCATCTACATATACTCATGAATTATTAGAATATGTTAAAGACAAATCTTTCTGTATTAATGTAATATCAAAATCTGGTACTACAACTGAACCTGCAGTTGCATTTAGATTATTTAAAGAATTATTAGAAGAAAAATATGGTAGTGAAGCATCAAAGCGAATTTTCGCTACAACTGATAAATCAAAAGGAGCTTTAAGAGAATTATCTACTAGTGAAGGATATGAAACATTTATTGTTCCTGATGATATTGGTGGTAGATATTCTTGGTTTACGGCAGTTGGCCTTTTACCAATTGCATGTGCTGGCATTGATATTGATAGTTTAATGAAAGGTTCAAAAGATGCTTACGATGAACTTACTAAACTTCCTTATGAAGATAATCCTGCTCTATTATATGCTTCAATAAGAAATATATTATATAATAAAAATAAAAAGATTGAAGTTTTAGTAAGTTATGAACCAAAATTATCATTTATTAGTGAATGGTGGAAACAACTATTTGGTGAATCTGAGGGTAAAGATAATTTAGGTATTTTTCCATCAAGCTTAGTTTATTCAACTGACTTACACTCAATGGGTCAATACATTCAAGATGGTGAAAGAATTATGTTTGAAACAATTCTTCACATTAATAAACCAACAAGTGATATAACTTTAAAAGAAGAACAAAGTAATTTAGATGGTCTTAATTATTTAAAAGGTAAAACGTTAAATAGTGTTAATCAAAAAGCTGAACTTGGAACAATTCTTGCGCATGTTGATGGTGGTGTACCTAACTTAGTACTTGAATTAGAAGAGGTTAATGCATATAATATTGGTTATTTATTATATTTCTTTATGTTAAGTTGTGGAACATGTTGTTATATGACAGGTGTTAATCCATTTAATCAACCTGGTGTAGAAAGTTATAAGAAAAATATGTTTGCATTACTTGGTAAACCAGGTTATGAAGAACTTAAAAAAGATCTTGAAAAAAGATTATAATTAAAAACATTAGTCCTTTCTTGTTATACTTTGTATAATTGCAAAAGTAATAACGTAAGGACTTTTAATATACTGATAACTTGAAAAATAATTATAAAAAGTGTATAATCTGTATTAGTATAAAAAATAAATGTAGGAGAAATGAAAATGGTTATAAAATATCAATTAATTAAAGAAGACCCAAGATCAATGGCACGTCTTGGTAAGGTGACAACACCTCATTCTACTTTTGAAACACCATGTTTTATGCCAGTTGGTACGCAAGCAACAGTTAAAGCACTATCAAAAGAAGAACTTGAAGCAATGGAAGTAGGAATTATTCTTTCTAATACATATCATTTATGGTGCCAACCTGGTCATAAAGTAATCGAACTTGCGGGGGGACTACACAAATTCATGAATTGGGATCGTTCTATTTTAACTGATTCAGGAGGATTTCAAGTATTTTCACTAGCAAAAATCAGAGATATTAAAGAAGAAGGTGTTTACTTTAAACATCATAAAAGTGGAAAACAATTATTCTTATCACCTGAACTTTCGATTGAAATCCAAAATAGTTTAGGTAGTGATATAATGATGAGTTTTGATGAATGTCCACCATATCCAGCAACTAGAGAATATATGGAAAAATCTGTTGAAAGAACAATCAGATGGGCAAAGAGAGGCCTTGCTGCACATAAAAATACTTTAACACAAGGATTATTTGGTATTGTCCAAGGTGGAGAATATGAAGATATTAGAAAATATTGTGCTAAAGAATTAACAAGTTTACCTTTTGATGGATTTTCAATTGGTGGATTAAGTGTAGGTGAACCAAAAGAAACCCAAAATAAAGTATTAAGTTATACAACTCCTCTTCTTCCAAAGGATAAACCTAGATACTTAATGGGAGTAGGAAGTCCTGGAGCAATTCTTGATGGTGTTGAACGAGGTGTCGATATGTTTGACTGTGTTCTACCTACTAGAATTGCCAGACATTCATGCGCAATGACATCTCATGGTAGATTAATTTTAAAGAATAAAGAATTTGAAACAGATTTTTCACCAATTGATCCCGAATGTGATTGCTATACATGTAAAAATTATACTAGAGCATATATTAGACATTTAGTTAAAGCAGAAGAAATTTTAGCCGCAAGATTAATTTCTATTCATAATATTCATTTTTTAGAAAACTTAATGAAAAATATTAGAGAATCAATAAAAGAAGGCAGATTCTTAGAATTTAAAGAAGCATTCTATGAAAAATATGGGTTAAATGATAATGATAAAGATTTTTAAGATTAAATATATATGTATTTTTACTTTATTATTTTCTTTAATTTTCTTAAGTAGTTGTAAAATAAAAAATGATTATAAGACATATGAAGATGGATTAGTACTTACGATTAATGAAGATTTACAAGAGTATTTCTTATATAAAGAAGCTATTCCAAGTCTTAAATTTGAAATGAATAATGTTAATGTTTCGGTTGGAAGTAATAATAGTAATTATGTTTTAGTTGAAAATGATTTTACAGTTGTTAGTGATGCTTGGGGTAGTCATCTATCAAGATATAGTACAGATAACATTGTAATAATTAGTTGTGTTGAACAAACAAGTGATAAAAATAAAGCCAAATTTGGTGGTGTTGAAAAGAAACTAGATGATGTTGATGAATTTGGTAATCCTCAAAAATATAGTAAAGAAGTTCGTTTAGTTGCTTGGGAAATGGATGGAACAAGATATTCTTATCAATTTCGTACATTTGTTAGTGAAGGAAAAAGATATTATGCGTTTTGTTATGCAACCTCTTTAACAATAACAATAGAACAACCATTAATGGTAGTTAAAAATAATAATCAAAATAGGTTATTATTATTACCTCTCCCATATGATACAAAATATGAAGTATCGGGGTCTACCTTAACAATTGATTCATTAATTAATAAAAATACTTATTTAGATTCTAAATATTATCATTTTGCTTATCCTTCCTCTTTAGATAATTTATTGCTAGAAGAAAAAATTGAACGAGTAAGAAGTTGGTATGAAACATATTGTAATGGAAAAATAGAAAATGATAAATTTATTATTGAATATTCAGGTGCAAAGTTTAGTGTAGAATTTAATACAACTAAACAAGACCCAAGTACTGGTAAGCACAATCCAGGATTTGCATTGACATATATTGGACCTAAAGATTAACTAGGAGACTAGTTAGTCTTTTTTTTAATAATTTAGAACTATATTTCATATAATTTATTGGTGAAGTAGTAATGACTAAAAATAAAAAAATTGATTATCCCTTATTAATAATATTTACTATGTTAGTTATTATAGGAGAATTCATGGTATATAGTGCCAGCAATGTTGTTGCTTTATATAAATATAATGATGCATTTTATTTTTTAAAAAGAGAATTATTATTTTGTATTATAGGTATCATTTTAATGTATATAATTATGAAAATAGACATTAATAAAATCATAAAACATACTACAATTATTTTTATTATTAGTTGTCTATTACTTATTCTGGTGTTAATTCCTGGAATTGGTGTTGTTAGAGGTGGAGCTCGAAGTTGGATTGGATTTGGTAGTTTTAGTTTTCAACCAGCTGAATTTGTAAAGTTAACTATTATTTTATTACTTGCTAAATATTTAGGAAATAATGATAGTGACTTAACTAAATTAAAGAATTTTATTGGTATTTTAGCTATTATTATTTTGGTATTTGGATTAATAATGTTACAACCAGATTTTGGGACTGGTATTGTTCTTTTAATTTCTTGTTTGTTACTTTTATTTTGTAGTGGAGCACCAATTAAATATTTTATGTTTCTTTTTCTTTTTGGAATAATTGGAGTTGCTATTTTAATTATTAGTGCACCGTATCGAATGGAACGGATTCTTGCCTTTTTTGATCCATGGTCTGATCCTTTAGGTAGTGGGTTTCAAATAATTCAATCTCTATATGCTATATCACCAAGTGGTATCTTTGGTCTTGGTTTTAATAAATCAATGCAAAAACATTTCTTTTTACCAGAACCACAAAATGATTTCATTTTCGCAATTATTTGTGAAGAAATGGGGCTAATTGGAGGAGTTGTAGTTATAATTTTATTTGGATTATTAATATATCGAATTATTAGAATTTCATTAAAAATTAATAATAATCAATTTAAATATATCTGTTTGGGAATTGCTTTTATATATTTTACTCAAGTATTTATTAATTTAGGAGTTGTAACTGGATTGTTACCTGTTACGGGGGTAACGCTGCCAATTATTAGTTATGGAGGTTCAAGTTTAGTTTTATCAATGGTAATGATAGGTATTGTTTTAAATATCAGTTATTATCAAGAAATAGTGTAATTAAAAAAAGTTATTAAACATATAATTAATTAAGAGGGTGTAATAGATGAAGATTGCATTTTGTGGAGGAGGAACGCTAGGACATATATATCCAGCACTTAGTATTATTAATAAATGTAAGGAAATTTATTCTAAATGTGATATAACATTAATTTGTAATATATGTGATAAAGAAAAATTAAAAAAAATAGATACAAAGAATATATCAAATATTTATTATTTAAACTGTAAAGGTCGGTCTAACAAGATAATAAACAATATAAAGATGATATATATTAATTTAAAAGAAATTAATAAAATAAAATTACTTTTAAAAAAAGAAAGATTTGATGTAATTATAGGAATGGGAGGATATATTAGTGGAATGGTTATTAAACAAGCTCAAAAATTAAAAATACCATCAATTATTCATGAACAAAATAGTGTAATTGGATTAGCTAATAAACTAGTTGTTAAAAAAGCTTCCTTATTTTTAACAACATTTCCTCTTCCATCGTATAATGATAATCAAGTAGTAGTGGGAAATCCTAGATATTATGATGCAAAAGAAGAAAATAGTGAGTATCGCTCAAAGAAAAATCTATTAATTACTTCTGGTAGTCTTGGTTCTGAAAAAATAAATGAAATGGCAATTGAATTTTTAAATAGTGATTTTAGTAAGAACTATACAACTACTTTAGTTACAGGTGTTAAATATTATGATACTGTAAAGGAAAAACTTAAAAGCGGTACTCATTATGAAGTTATTGCTTATAGTACTGATATGTTAAATTTAATGAAAACAGCAGGGATTGTAATTTCTAGAAGTGGATCCACAACGATATTTGAAATACTTGGTTCGGGATGCATTCCTATTTTTATTCCATCGCCTAATGTTACCGCGAATCATCAATTCTTTAATGCTAATTATATTATATCTTTAGGGATTGGTGAATTAATTAAAGAAAATGACTTAACCCTTGAACAATTAGAAAAAACAATACTTAAAATTGATAATAATTATATTGATTACATCGAGCAATTAAATAATTATATTCCTCCAAAAAAAGTGGAAGAAATAATAGATTATATATTAAAGTTTAGGAAACAATAAAAATGGATAAAATTAAAGAGTTTTCTAGATATGTTACAAAATGTAATTTGGGTGAAATTAAAGAAGATGTTAGTTTTAAGAAATTAACTTCCTTAAGGATTGGTGGAATATGTAAGTTATTATATATTCCAAATGATATTGAAAGTTTAAGTCTTAGTCTTAGATATTTAAACGATAATAAGATTAGGTATTATGTGATTGGTAATGGGACTAATTTATTAGTAAATGATATATATTTTGAAATGGTTTTAATTAGTTTAAATAAATTAAAAAAATTTGAATTAATTAAAGAAAATGAAAGTAACTATTATTTTTATGTTGAATCAGGAGTAAGTACTTCTATTGTGGCTCAAGTACTTGCAAGTAGGAATATAAGTGGTGTCGAATTTATGGGCGTTATTCCAGGGTCTATTGGTGGTGCTACATATATGAATGCAGGGGCATACAAGAAAAGTATAAGTGAAATCATTGATTCAATTACTTATTTTGATGAATCTGGATTTTTACAAACAGCACTTAATAAAAATGATAATTTTAAGTTTAGATATCGCTTTTCAAAATTTAAAAAAACAAAGATGATTATCGTTTCATTAATTATTAAGTTACCTAAATTAATGTATACAGAAACGCCTCTTGATAAAGTTAATAGATACTTAAATAAAAAAAGAATTGACCAACCCCTTAATAGTTATAATGCGGGGAGCACATTTAAAAATAACTTTGATAGTTATTATGCCTGGCAAATTATTGACCAACTTGGATATCGGGGGAAAAATATAGGAGATGCTTATGTTAGTACTAAGCATGCAAATTTTATAATAAATAATGGTAATGCTAAATTTATAGATATGATTACATTAATTCAAATGATAAAATATGATGCGAAGAATAAATTAAATATTGATTTAGAAATAGAATGGGAAATATTACAATAACCCATTCTTTTTATTAGTTATTTCATAATATAATAATGGAGGCGAAAGACAATGCAAAAGCATATTAATTATTTTGATATTCCTTATCGTAATATCAATAAAAATGAAGATCTTAGTAAGTTTTACATTCCAAGTCTTGCATTATCAAATGGAACAGTATTAAAAAAACTAACAAATAAATATAAAAATTATTCTACTAAAATAATTACTATTACTGACTCTAAAGATGGTTTACTAAGATTAATTCAGTCATACTATTTTACTTTAGCTGATCTTGCATTATATTTAGATATTCATAATGATGATCAGGAAGCATTAAATTTGTATAATAATTATACAAGAGGATTAAAAGAAGCTATGGATAAATATGAATCAATATTTGGTCCTTTACTATTATTTAATCATGAAAATAATATATGGCAATGGGTTAATGGATGGCCATATGAAGGAGGAAAAAAATAATGTTTATATATATGAAAACTTTAATGTATCCAGTAAATATTAAAAAACGTGACTTAAAGATGGCATCACTTATTGCGACTCAATATGGAGGACCACAAGGAGAACTTGGTGCCGCATTAAGATATTTAAATCAAAGAGTAACAATGCCTGATGAAAAGGGAAAATCCCTTCTATCAGATATTGGTACAGAAGAAATATCTCATGTTGAAATGATTCAAGCAATGATGCATCAACTTATGGCCGGAGCAACAATTGATGAAATAAAAGAAGCGGGATTAGAATCATATTATGTTGAACATGGAAATGATATATTTCCAGCAAGTAGTGATGGCATACCTTTTACAACCGCATATATATCTTCGGTAGGAGATCCTATTGCTAATCTAACAGAAGACCTTGCGGCAGAAGAGAAAGCAAGAACAATGTATGAACATTTAATTGACCTCGCAACGGACCCTGATGTTATTGAACCTTTACTTTTCCTAAGAGAAAGGGAAGTTGTTCATTATGCTCGATTTAAAGAGTTACTTGAAGAATATAAAGAAAAGTATAAATAAGAAAAAATAGAGGATATCCTCTATTTTCTTTGCTAATTATATGTAATAATTATTTTCTATAATAATATAATAATTCCTTAGATACATTACTCCAAAGTTTATTAATTTCTTCTTCTGTAACAGTTCCCCCATAACTTAATATCATAAATTCAACATTACGTTGAATATAGGTAATTGTAGTATCAACAAAACCAGAACGCAAATAAAATTTTTTTCTTTTAATGCGTTGAAGTTTATTTGTTGAATCATAATCTTCCTTTTCGATATCCGCAAGTAATACTTTACTTTCATGATGCTTTTTTATTAGTTCTAGGGCTTGACTACCAAAACCACGATTTCGATATTTTGAGCTCATCGCAAAATAAAGTAAATAAACAATATTTTCGTATGCTATTGTAGAACAAAATCCAACAAAACTATTTTTATATGTGAATACATATGTATTAATATCACCAAGTTTTTTACTTAATAAATCATCGAGTGGTATTTGTTCATTTATAGGAAATGCTTCATGATATATTTTTTTTAAATCATTGTAATATGAATTATTATATACAAATATATCTAAATCATTTCGCATTCTTATTTGGTATAATTCATTAAAGTATTGATTTGATTCATAATCAAGTTCTTTAGCGAATGTTCTAAGAAAGTCTAAATAATTGGTATTTTCTTTACAAGTATTATATGCTTTATTTTCAATATCATAAATCGCACCTAAGACTTCATTTGAAAATATTTTACCATATTCGGTTATCTTTAAGTATTTTTCCTTTCTGTTTGTTTTGTTTTCTTCAAGTGTCAAAAGATTTCTTTCTTTACATTCTTGAACAATAGTGTTAATCGTTGTTTTAGGAATATTCCATGATTTACAGATATCAGATTGTGTGTGCGTTTTGCCATCATCTAGGGCGTAAAGAAGTGATAATAAATCCTCTTTAATAATCAGTTTTTTCGCAATCTCTGAGTAAGTCTGATAAATGGAATTAACAAAGATCATGATATCCCTTATTTCTTGTCGATTATTCATTTTTTTCCTCCTTTATAATAGTCCTAATTAGTACTTTGATTATATCATAGATATATGAAAGTGTCAAGTAGTCAAAAAAGATTGACTAAAATTTAAAAATATTATATAATTATTATATAATTATTATATCATTAATTTATAATTAAAATTGTCATAAATTGTAAAGGACGAGTAGGTGATGATATGAAATTATTAATTGCATCTGATATCCATGGTAATTTGAATAATACTAAATTATTAATAGAAAAATTTTATCAACATAAGGCTGATAAATTAATTATACTTGGAGATATATATCATGGATATAGTTATCAAGATTCAAGAAGTATGGCAGATTTATTTAGTCAGATCACAGATAAATTATATTTAATTAGAGGAAACTGTGATAGTGATTATGATGAAGATATTTCTCCAGTTGGTTTAAGATTAAATTTAGAGTTAGATTTTAATGGTCGAAGTATTTATTTTAACCATGGACATAGGGGATATCCCAATGTTTCATTTAAAGAAAATGATATATATTGTCATGGCCATACGCATATACCAAGCATTACTAAATTAGATAAAATAATCGTATGTAATCCTGGTTCTGTTAGCTTGCCGAGAGCTTTATCGAGAGCGAGTTATATGATTATAGATAATGAAGGTATATATATATTAGATTTTAATGATAATATAATAATGAGATATTTATTTGAGGTGGAAAATGAAAAGAATAATTAATAAACTATTAATGTTTGTTATTGTTTTAGTTTGTGCAGTTACTTTAATAGCATGTACTAGCGAAAAAATCGTAACAATAGTATTATGTCCAAATAATGGAAATCCAAATATTACTATTGGAACAAATTCAGAAAAAGATGTTGATTCCCTACTTACTTTTTCTTCATATGGATATTTCTTTGTTGGCTGGTATTATGATCCTGAATTTAAAAATAGAGTTACCCTACCTACTAGATTTGAAAAAGATACAGTCCTATATGGTGGTTGGCATACATATGTTACTTATGAATTAGATGAATTAACAGATAGTTATGCGGTGAGTGGGGTTGTACTTCCTTTTACTACGGTGGAAATACTTCCAGAATATAATGGCAAAAAGGTAACAACTATTAAAGAGAAAGCCTTTAAAGGTAATGAATCAATTATTAATTTAGTTTTACCTGATAGTATAACCACAATTGAAGATAATGCTTTTTCAAATATGACTAATCTTGAAACAATTAATTTGCCTGATTCTTTAACTAGCATTGGTAAAAATATATTTACAGGTTCAACAAAAATTGCCTATGATAATCATAGTGGATTAAAATATATTGATAATTGGTTAGTTGATGCGAAAGACTGTACTATCCAAAATGTTATCCTTAAACCAGAAACAATTGGTATTTTTTCAGAAGCATTTAAAAATTGTTATGATATTATTCAAGTAACAATTCCTGCTCATTTATGGTATTTAGGAGAAAATGTATTTGAGTGTAATACAAGTCTTGAAAAAATTGAGGTAAGTGAATATAACAAAACATTTACATCTTTAAATGGCACTCTTTATAATAAAGATATGACTTCATTAATAAAATATCCAAGCGCAAGAGTTAATGTTGAAATTACTCTTCCTGCTAGTCTTAAAAATATTGAGTCAATGGCATTTGATCGATGCAATAATTTAAAAACAGTAAATATTACAAACAATATTCAAACGATTCAAAAATATGCTTTTTATAATTGTAAAGAATTAACTAGTGTAAATATTGATACTGATAGTGTATTAATCGATATTGATGCATTCTATAATTGTCCAAAATTAAAATAAAAAAATAAGTCCTTAATAGGACTTATTTTTGTTTAAATTGATATTGATATAAATTTGCATACATTCCGTTTTCTTTTAGTAAACTTTCATGTGTTCCTTTTTCGGTAATTCCATCTTTTGTTACAACCATAATTTCATCGGCATTTTTAACAGTAGATAAACGGTGAGCAACAACAATAGTAGTACGTCCTTTACTCAAATGTTCAAGCGAATTTTGAATTTGTAATTCTGAAATTGTATCTAAGGCACTTGTTGCTTCATCTAAAATTAAGATTGGTGGATTTTTAAGGAATGCTCTGGCGATTGAAATTCTTTGTTTTTGGCCTCCAGAAAGTTTTACTCCACGTTCTCCAACATATGTATCATATCCATCAGGTAAGGTTTCAATAAATTCGTGAATATTTGCTGCTTTGGCTGCTTCAATTATTTCTTCCATTGATGCATTAAGATTACCATAAGCAATATTTTCTTTAATACTTCCACCAAATAGGAAAACGTCTTGCGCAACAATAGCAATATTATTTCTTAATGAATCAAGACTGTAATCTCTAATATCGATACCATCTATTTTAATACTACCACCTAGGACTTCATAAAACCTAGGGATTAAGTGACAGATTGTTGTTTTTCCTCCACCTGAAGGGCCAACTAAAGCAAGAGTTGTTCCTTTATTAACGTTAAAGGAAATATCATCAAGTACAAGTGATTCGGATTCTTCGTCTTTACTTTTGTATTTAAAACTAACATGATCAAAGGTAATATTATTTTTAAATGAATCTAGAATAACTGGATTAGGAGATTCCTTTTCTATTTCTTCATTCATTATTTCTTGAAATCTAGTAAAACCAGTCATACCACTTTGAATTTGTTCAAATATTGCTATTAAAGTTCTAATTGGACTTATAATCATTGCGACATAAAGTACTGCAGCAGTAAGGGCATCGTTTGTTATAAGATCAAATGAAAGCATTAATCCACTAGCAAGAATAATTACTAAATATAAGAAGTCGGTAAAGAAGTTCATTCCGGATCCAAAGATACCCATTTGTTTATAGGCAACTCCTCTTGCATTTTTAAAGTTCTCATTTGAAACTTTAAATTTATTGATTTCATATTCTCTTGCTGAATAAGCACGGGTAACACGAATACCTGAAATAGAACTTTCTACTTGAGCATTTATTTCACCTGTTTTTTCTCGCATTACTTTAAAGGCGTTTTTCATTTTTCTTCTTCTCATAACTGCGAACCAAACTATAAATGGTACAATCGCAAATATTATTATAGCTAAGCGATAATCAACATATAAGCACATCATAATAAAGGAAGCAATTAATGTTATGAATGAAATAAAGATATCTTCTGGTCCATGGTGAGCAAGTTCCGAAATATCCATTAAGTCGTTGATAATTCTAGACATAATTACACCGGTTTTATTTTCATCAAGATAGGTAAAAGGTAACTTTTGAAGGTGTATAAATAAATCTCTTCGCATATCACCTTGAATACGAACACCAACAATATGACCCCAGTATTGAATGACAAAGTTAAGAAGTGCTTTTAAGATATAAATACCTAGTAGAATAGAACATAAGATAATAATCATTTCCCATTCTTTTTGTTTTGCATATGTTCCTGTAATTAGTTGTACAATTCTAGGATATGCAATGTTACATATAGCAACAATACATGCACATATTAAGTCGATAATGAACAGTCTTAAATGTGGTTTATAATAAGACATAAATTTTTTTATCAATTGATGTATACCTCCTTAGTTTACTTATATTTACTTATTTTAACATAATTTTTATTTTTTTTCAAACAATTAAAAATAAATATAACGATTTGATGGTCAAAAAGAAAAAAATATGATATAATAAGTAATGATAAAAAAGCACAAATTATTATTGATTTGTCTTATTAATACAATAACTTAATAATGGAGGAAATAGTTATGAGTAAAATAATGGCAGTTAATGCTGGTAGTTCATCTTTAAAATTTCAATTATTAGAAATGCCAGAAGAAAGAGTAATTACAGAAGGTTTAATTGAAAGAATTGGACTTGAAAAACCTAATTTTGTAATTAAATATCAAGGAGAAAAAGAAGAAAAATTAGTTCCTGCAGAAAATCATGCTGTTGCGGTTGATATCTTATTAAAAGCATTAGTTGAAAAAGGAATAGTAAAGGATTTAAAAGAAATTGTTGGTGTTGGTCATCGAATCCTACATTGTGGAGAAAAATATACAGATTCTGTTGTTATGACTGATGAAGCAATTGCTGTAGTAGAATCAGTAAATGATTTAGGACCTTTACATAATCCTGCTAACTTAACAGGAATTAGAGCTTTTAAAAAAGCGTTACCTGATGTTGTTCAAGTTGGTGTATTTGATACATCATTCCATCTAACAATGGAACCTGAAGCATATATGTATGCAACACCATATGAATGGTATGAAAAATATCATGTTCGTAAATATGGATTCCATGGAACAAGTTATCGTTTTGTTTCAGCTGAAGCAGCTAAACGTTTAAATAGACCTCTAGAAGGATTAAAAATGATTATTGCCCATCTTGGTAATGGTGCAAGTCTTGCAGCAATCAAAGATGGTAAAGTTGTTGATACATCAATGGGACTTACTCCACTTGATGGCCTTCCAATGGGAACTAGATCTGGTACAATTGATCCTGCAATTGTTGAATTTATTTGTAAAAAAGAAAATAAAACGGCAAGTGAAGTTACAACAATATTAAATAAAAAATCTGGTTACATCGGTTATTTTCCATCAAGTAGCGATGGACGTGATTTAAGAAAAGCACAAGCTGATGGTGATGAAAAAGCAGATCTAATTTTAAGAATGCAAGAAAAGAAGATAGTTGACTATATTGGTAGTTATTATGCTTATATGGGCGGATGTGATGTATTAGTATTTACTGCTGGTATTGGTGAAAAATCACCTCAAACAAGAAGTGAAGTTTGCGCAAGATTAAAAGAAGCATTTGGTGTTGAAATTGATGAACAAAAGAATATTGATACTTTTGGAGTATACGGTGAAATCTCTACACCTAATTCTAAGATTAAAGTATTAGTCGTTCCTACAAATGAAGAAATCATGATTGCACGTGATGTAATGAGACTTGGTAATATTAAATAAATTAAAGAATTTTAAGGTAGTAGAAGTATTAATTTCTACTACCTTTTTTAAGATTTATATTTTTTAAATAATAAATATCATACTTAAAATAATGCGAAATTATAAAAAATAGCAGCAAATTTACAAATAATTAATATAGACGATTGCCTTGACTTTTTAAATTAATTTTGGTATAATTATAATAATTAGAATAGTAATATATTTGTAAAATAAAAAGTGCTATGATATAATTGTAGCTAAGAATTTAGAAGAAAGGGATGATCTTTATGATGAATGCTAGTGATGAAATGTTCACTACGAAACCGATATTAAAGGTAGTAGGTGTAGGTGGAGGCGGAGGAAACGCCATTAACCGAATGATAGATAATGATATTCGTGAAGTTGAATATATTGCCATTAATACCGATTGTCAAGTTTTAAGATTATCAAAAGCAGAAGTAAGAATTCAAATTGGTAAACAATTAACAAAGGGACTTGGAGCAGGTGCTAATCCTGAGGTAGGACGAAAAGCAGCTGAAGAATCAGAAGATGAAATTCGTGATGCTATAAAAGGTGCTGATTTAGTATTTGTTACTACTGGTATGGGTGGTGGAACTGGTACTGGTGCTGCTCCTGTAATTGCAAGAATTGCGAAAGAACTTGGATGCGTTGTTGTAGGTATAGTTACTAAACCATTTGGTTTTGAAGGAAAACGTCGTATGCAAAATGCTATTCAAGGTATTGAAGAAATGAAACCTTTTGTTGATACTTTAATTATTGTTCCTAATGATAAATTATTAGATATTATCGGTACTAATACAACATATTTAGAAGCATTTAGTGAAGCAGATAATGTTTTATTACATGGTGTAAAAGGTATCTCTGAAATTATTTCATTCCCTGGATTAATTAATGTTGACTTTGCTGATGTTAAAACAGTATTATCTGGTAAAGGTACAGCCCTTATGGGTATTGGTATTGCCAGTGGTCCTAATCGTGCTGTCTTAGCCGCAAGAATGGCTATTAGTAGTCCTTTACTTGAAATTGATATCAATGGCGCAACAGATGCTATAGTTCAAATTACTGGTGATGATGGAATGACAATGAAAGAAATAGAAGATGTAATTTCTGAAATTAGAAATGCTTCATCAACAGAAATTGATATTATTCATGGTACAGGATTAAACTTTGAATTAAATGGTGAAATTGTTGTTACTGTTATTGCGACGGGATTTGACCTATCAAAAGAAAATAAAATTCATGAGGAAGAAAGAGCAGATGCTTTAACTCCAAAAGATGAAGTAAAGCCAATAAGTTCTTACGTTGGTGGTGGAACTACTGTTAAAACGGAAGAAGGAAAAGAAGTAAAAGAAACCAAAGTTCCAAGTTGGTTACAAAATAGATATAGATAAACTAGATAAAATTATTTATCTAGTTTTTTCTTATGACAAAATTAGCCTTTTTAAAGGTGTATAATATATAGGGTGATAATATGATAGTGTATTTAGATTTAGTTTTAATAGCAACTATAATAACTGATTATACTATCTTAAAAACAATTAATCAGGTATGGAAAGAAAAAATAGTTATCTATCGTTTCATTATTGCTTTATTATTTAGTGTTGGTAATGTTTTGTTATTTATCTTTCCATTTAAACATTTAATGATATTACGTTATTTTTTAGGTATTATTATCGTATTAATTGCCTATCCATTTAAATCGATAAAAGATACCTTTATTAAAATCATAATTTATTATTTATTAAATATTGCTTTTATTGGGGTTATTGTAATATTTAAAGTAAATAATTTTTTAATGCTTGGAGTATCATTATTATTTGTTGTAGTTAGTTGGATTATCGAAAACTATAAGGGGGTGGTTATAAATGAAAACAATAATATTTATAAAATTGAAATAGGTAATACGTTACTTAAAGCTTATCTTGATACTGGTAATACCGCCTATTTTGATGGAATTCCTGTAATCTTTATTAATGATAAAATAAAAAATTCATTAGATTTAACAGAAATTGGGATAATGAAAGTCCAAGGTATTAATGGACAAACTAATATTACTATTTATGATGGATTACCAATAAAGATTAATAATAAAAAAGTAATTGTAAAATTTGCAATTATAAATATTGACAAATATGATGTATTATTACATCGAGATTGTATATAAGGGGGAAAATTATGTTTAATTTAATTTTTAAAATCTTAAATTTTGTTTTTAAGAATAATCAAAATTGTTACTATATTAATAGTAATAATATATTACCACCACCACTAGAGGAAAAAGAAGAAACTGAATTACTGATAAAATGTAAGGAAGGAGATATAGATGCACGTAATACATTAATTGTACATAATTTAAGGTTAGTAGTATTTATTGCTAAAAAGTTTGAATCAACTAAAATTAATATAGAGGATTTAATTAGTATTGGCTCAATGGGATTAATTAAAGGTGTCCAAACATTTAAAATGGAAAAGAACATTAAACTTGCAACATATGCATCACGTTGTATTGAAAATGAAATACTAATGTATTTAAGAAAAACCCAAAAATCAAGAAATGAATATTCCTTAGATGAAGTCCTTAGTATTGATAATGAAGGAAATGAAATGATACTTGCGGACATACTTGGATCTGATGAAATTGATACATTATCAAAACTTAGTGCTGAAGAAGATATAGATAATTTATATTACGCCTTAAATAAACTATCAAAAAGAGAAAAAGAAATAATGGTAATGAGATTTGGTTTATATGACCATCCAGTAATGACTCAAAAAGAAGTAGCTGATATGCTGGGAATATCGCAGTCATATATATCAAGACTTGAAAAACGAATAATTGATAAAATGCGACAAGAAATTGAAAATAGAGTAAAAATTGCCTAAATGATTTATTTTTTGATATAATAAAAGAAAATGAGGAGGTGCAGAGAATGGCTCAAATTAATAATGTTACAATAGTTGATGAAAAAACATTACGTTTAGAAGAAGATGCTAAGAAAGGTGATACAATTAATTTATTAAATTTAAATCAAATAGATTTTTCTGTATTACATAAAGAAATAGAAGAAGGAAAAAATAAAGAATTTAATAATCTTTTAAATAATTTAAGAAATCAATTAGATCTTGAAAAAAGAAATGAATTAGTTAAAAAAGAATTAGGTTTAAAAGAAGAATATGACGAAAAAATAAAAAAACAAGAAAAAATATATGCTGAATTAAATGCAACATATCTTGCTCTTAAAAATAGTAATGAAGATAGAATTAAAGCAAAAGTAAATGAAGAAATAAAAAAATATACTGATTTAATGCATCAAAAAGAAATGCAAGTTCAAAAAGATAATGTTGAAAAGATGAAAGAATTAGAAGATAGTTATAATAAAAAAATTAGTGAACTAGAAAAACAAATATCTAATTTAAATATTTCCTATAAAGATTTAGAAAGCAGTATTGAAGAAAAAGTATTAATTAAATCAAATGAAGAAATAAAAAAATACCAAGATAAGATTTATGAATTACAATCTAGTAAACAACTTATGGATCGACAAAATGAAATTAATTTATTAAAACTTGAACATGAATTAAATCAACAAAAAACAAAACTTGAATCAAGTGAAAAAGAATATGAAAGTAAAATGGGGATTGCTGTTTTACAAAAAGAAAAAGAAATGCAAGAAATTATTGTGGAAAAAGAAAATGAAATATTACGTCTTAAAAATGACCGTACTTCACTTAATATTAAGCGAATAGGTGAAGATTTAGAAAAATGGTGTAATAATGAGTATAATTCATATGCACAAAGTGGTTTCTTAAATTGTACTTGGATTAAGGATAATGATTCGATTAAAGAAGATGATGAAACTAAAGGTACTAAAGCAGACTTTATTTTTAGAGTATATACAGATGAAACACATAAAGAAGAATTAACCTCAGTTACATGTGAAATGAAAAGCGAGGACCCTAATTCAGTAATTCACAGAACCAATGAATCACATTATAAAAAGTTAGATAAAGACCGTACTAAAAAGAAATGTGAATATGCCTTACTTGTTAGTGAACTTGAAATGGAAAATTATGATATTCCAATTAAAAAAGTACAAGAGTATGATAAAATGTATGTTGTACGTCCTCAATATTTTATTACCTTTTTAAGTATAGTTGAAAGTTTAGGTCGTAAATATCAAAAACTATTATTAGAAACGAAAAAAGAAGCTCTTCAATTTGAAGAAACCGAAAAAATAATTGCTTCTTTTAATAAAATGAAAGAAGATCTAATTACTAAATCAATCGATAAAATAACTAAACAAGTTACAGATATTAATAAAAAAGCAACTGAAATTAATAAACATGCAGAAAGTATAATTTCATTAACTAATGATATTATCGAAACTCAACTTGAAAAGCTTAAAAACAAAATAGAGAAATTCGATATTATTAAATTAACTAATTCAATAAATAAATTAGATAATGAATAAGTAAAAGGTGAAACTTCTAAAGGGGTTTCACTTTTTTTAAATAAATTAAATAATATTTGCATAAAAGTAATCATTTCATCCGATAATTATAATAGGAGGATATGATTATGAGAAATAAAGTTGAAATTACAGGTGTTAATACATCAGAACTAAAAGTGCTTCCATCTGATGAAGCTTTAGTATTAATTAAGAAAAGTCAAGAAGGGGATAAAGAAGCGAGAGATATGGTTGTTGAAGGAAACTTAAAACTGGTACTTAGTGTTATTAAGAAATTTAATAATCGAGGAGAAAACTTGGATGATTTGTTTCAAGTAGGTGCTATGGGTTTATTAAAAGCAATTGATAATTTTGATTTTTCACATGGTGTAAAGTTCTCAACCTATGCGGTGCCAATGATTATTGGTGAAATAAGAAGATACTTAAGAGATAATTCTAAAATTAGAGTATCTCGCTCTATGAAAGATATTGCTTATAAAGCTTTACAATTTAAAGAAAAATATGTAATTGAAAATATAAAAGAACCAAGCATTGAAGAAATTGCGAAAGGAATTGGAGAAGATACAATAGATGTTGTTGTTGCACTCGAGGCAATTCAAGAACCAGTTTCTATTTATACCCCTATTTTTAATAATGGTGGTGATGAAATTTATTTAGTAGACCAAATACCAGATACTAGTATGACGGAAGAAAAAAGATTAAATAAGATGATTATTGATGAAGGAATAGCAAGACTTAATCCTCGTCTTAAAAATATTATTTATGACAGATATTATGATAATAAAACGCAAATGGAAATTGCTGAAGAACTAGGAATATCACAAGCTCAAGTATCAAGACTAGAAAAAAGTGCATTAAAAATAATTTTTAATAAATGAGAAAATACTATTGGTATTTTCTTTTATTTTTTTATTTATTTGTAGTATAATATATAAAAGAGGTATAATAAATATGAACTGGGAACAATTAATGGAAGAAGAAAACAAAAAGGATTATTTTATAAAATTAAATAAAGAAGTTGAAAAATTATATCAAGAAAAAACAATATTTCCACCATATGATAATATATATCAAGCATTAAAATTAACTCCATTAGAAAAAGTAAAAGTTGTAATAATTGGACAAGACCCCTATCAAACACCTGGCTTTGCTAATGGACTTGCATTCTCCGTTAATCCTGATGTCAAAGTTCCTAAAAGTTTACAAAATATTTATAAAGAATTAGTTAATGAACTTAATATTCCATATCCTAGTTCAGGTGATTTATCTTTATGGGCCAAAAAGGGAGTACTACTTTTAAATAGAATTTTAACAGTAGAAGCAATGCATTCATTATCTCATAAAAATTTAGGATGGGAAATATTTACAGAAGCAGTTATTAAAAAAGTAAATGAACAAGATAGAAAAATTGTTTTTATTCTGTTAGGAAAAGAGGCAAAAAGTATAAAGCCATTTTTAAATAATCCTAAACATCTTATTTTAGAAGCACCACATCCCTCTCCCCTTAGTGCTTATCAAGGATTTTTTGGAAGTAATATATTTATTAAAACCTGTGAATATTTAGATGAAGATGTTGAGTTTTGGAGGCTATCATGAAACGAAAGTTAATTAAAAAAATATCGGTTTTAGCAATTTTAACAGCACTGTCAGTTATTTTAAAAAAATTTAGTTTAGATACAGGTGCGTACCGAATTAGTTTATTTGATACACCTTTAATTCTTGCGGGGATAATTGCAGGACCATTGTGGGGAATGGCAGTTGGTTTTTGTTCTGATTTTATATATAGTTTAATATCTGGATTTAGCTATTCGTTTATTATGATGTTTTCAGCTTTGCTTTGGGGCGCTATAGGGGGATTGTTTTATCATAAAAAAGTAAATTTTTGGATTTTATTATTAGTTGTCTTTGTTACATCACTACTTACAACGGGAATAAATACTATTCAATTATTTCTATGGTATGGTGTTGACAAAATGATTGTTGGACTTTCAACTAGAATTCCTACAATGTTAATTAAATGGCCAATAACCACATCACTTGTTTATGTTTTATATCAGCGTGTAATTTTAGTGGTTTTAAAAGATGATGTAGGTGAAGTAAAAAAGAGCTTCTAAATAAAATATATAATTTAAATAGTTGAAGAAAAGTAAAAAAATTGATATAATAAATTGGTTTAATTAGTTAGGAGGCTAAAATAAAAATGAGTAAAAAAGATTTAGTTATGTTAGTTATAATGGATGGATTCGGTATCAGAGAAAATACTTATGGTAATGCTATAGCAGCTGCGAAGAAACCAAATCTAGATAAATTATTTGCGAAATATCCTCATACTTTAATACAAGCATCAGGAGAAGCTGTAGGTTTACCTGAAGGTCAAATGGGTAATAGTGAAGTAGGACATATGAATATTGGGGCAGGACGTGTTGTTTTCCAATCATTAACAAGAGTTAATATCGCGGTAAGAGATAAGAACTTAGAAAAAATGCCAGCAATTAGTGAAGCAATTGAACATGCAAAAAAGAATCACAGTGCTCTTCATGTAATGGGATTAATGTCTGATGGCGGTGTTCATTCACATATTAATCATATTATTTATTTAATGAATGCTGCTAAAGAAGCAGGAGTAGAACAAGTTTATGTTCATGCCTTTTTAGATGGTAGAGATGTACCACCAAAATCTGCAAAAGAATATTTAACAATGTTACAAAATGCCTGTGTAGAAGGCGTTAATATTGGTGTAGTTAGTGGAAGATACTATGCGATGGACCGTGATAAAAACTATGATCGTACGCAACTTGCATATGATGCTTTAGTTTATGGTTCAGCACCTGTTAAAGATTTATTAAAAGGAATTGATGACTCTTATGAAGAAGGTATAACAGATGAATTTGTTAAACCATATATTGTAACAAAAGGTTCAAATATTAAAGAAAATGATAGTGTAGTTTTCGCAAACTTTAGACCTGACAGAGCAATTCAAATTAGTACAGCAATTACTAATCCAAAAGCAACTACTCTTTCTAAATATCAAGAATTCAATAATTTATGTTATGTTTCAATGATGCTATATAGTGAAAATGTAAAAGGCTTAGTTAATTTTGATGTTCAAAAATTAGATAATATGTATGGCGATGTAATTAGTGAAAGAGGTTTAACTCAACTTAGAATTGCTGAAACCGAAAAATATGCACATGTTACATATTTCTTTGATGGTGGTGTTGATAAAGAATTATCAGGTGCAACGCGTATTTTAATTCCTTCACCAAAGGTTGCAACATTTGATTTAAAACCAGAAATGAGTGCATATGAAGTAACTGATTATGTTCTAAAAGCAATTGAAAGTAAAGAATTTGATACAATTATTCTAAACTATGCAAACTGTGATATGGTTGGCCACACAGCTGTATTTGATGCAGCTGTAAAGGCAGTAGAAACAGTAGATGAATGTGTAGGAAAAGTATATGAGGCAGTACAAAAAGTTGGTGGTACCTTAATCATAACAGCTGACCATGGAAACGCAGATGAAATATTTGATGAAAACGATCAACCTTTCTCTGCTCATACAACTAATCCTGTTCCTTTCCTAGTAACTAAGGAAAATGTTATTCTTCATGAAACAGGTAATTTAGGAGATATTACACCAACAATGTTAGAACTTTTAAATGAAGCTAAACCTGTAGAAATGACAGGACGTAGTATGATTAAAGAATATAAATAATTAAACTTGAAAGGCATAAGGACAAAAGAACTTGTTTTATGCCTTTTTAATATTTATTTAGTAATTAATTATTGTTTTAATTTTAAGTATAAAAAAATAATATTAAAACATTTTGAAAAAAATAAATAATGTGGTATAATATATAATGGTTAAAAATAGTGCACAGCACTTTAAAAGGAGAAAAATAAATATGCCTTATATTACTGAAGTGTATGCTCGTGAAGTCTTAGACTCAAGAGGTAATCCTACTGTTGAAGTAGAAGTTGTAACTGAAAGCGGTGCTTTTGGTCGTGCTATCGTTCCTAGTGGTGCATCTACTGGTGAACATGAAGCTGTTGAATTACGTGATGGTGACAAAGAACGTTATCTTGGTAAAGGTGTTTTAAAAGCAGTTGAAAATGTTAATGAAATCATTTATCCAGAAATCGTTGGTTATGATGTAACTCAACAATTATTAATTGATAAAAAATTAATCGAATTAGATGGAACTCCTAATAAAGGAAAATTAGGTGCAAATGCTATCCTTGCTGTTTCTATGGCATGCGCAAAAGCAGCTGCTGATTATTATGGAACTCCTCTATATAATTATTTTGGTGGATTTAGTGCTCATCAATTACCAACTCCAATGATGAACATCTTAAATGGTGGTGCTCATGCTGATTGGTGTATTGATATTCAAGAAATTATGGTTATGCCTGTTGGTGCTCCTACATTCAAAGAAGCATTAAGAATGGGTGCCGAAGTATTCCACAACTTAAAGAAAGTTCTTAAAGCTAAAGGTTGTAATACTGCTGTTGGTGATGAAGGTGGATACGCTCCTAAACTTTCTTCAAATGAAGAAGCTTTAGCATGTGTTATTGAAGCAATTCAAAATGCTGGTTATGTTCCTGGAAAAGATGTATGCTTAGCAATGGACGTAGCATCAAGTGAATTCTACAATCCTGAAACAAATAAATATGATCTAAAGAGCGAAGGAAAATCATTAACTGCTGAAGAAATGGTTTCATTCTATGAAGGCTTAGTTGCTAAATATCCTATCATTTCAATTGAAGATGGTCTTGATGAAAATGACTGGGAAGGTTGGAAAGTATTAACTGATAGACTTGGCAAAAAAGTTCAACTTGTTGGTGATGACCTATTTGTTACAAATACAGAACGTTTAGCTAAAGGTATTGAATTAGGTGTTGCTAATGCTATCTTAATTAAAGTTAACCAAATTGGTACTTTAACTGAAACTTTTGCTGCAATCGAAATGGCAAAACGTGCTGGTTATACAGCTGTTGTTTCTCATCGTAGCGGTGAATCAGAAGATACTACAATTGCTGATATCGCAGTAGCATTAAATGCTGGTCAAATTAAGACTGGTTCTGCATCTCGTACAGACCGTATCGCTAAGTATAATCAATTATTAAGAATTGAAGATGAACTAGGCGAAGCTGCTTACTATGCAGGAATTAAATCATTCTACAATTTAAAGAAATAGTAATAAATAAGGAATTCGTTTATCTTTTAAAACGAGTTCCTTTTTATAAAATAGGAAATAATTATTAAACTATTTTATAAAAAACATTATTTAATATCAATAATATTTACTTATAGTGTCTTATTTAAAGAGAGGTAAAAGATTAAACAAGAATATTTAAGTTAATTATATTGATAATAATTTAGAGGAGCTCTTTATGGATAAAAGAATTATTGACTTAATTAAACAAAAAGACGAAGATGCCTTTGAAGAATTATATGCAGAATATAAAAATCTTGTTTATTATGTTATTTACCAAATCGTAAGAGATCATGATGCTACAAGTAGATTATTACAAGATACTTTCTTAACTGTTTATAATAAGATTGATCAGTTACAACTTATACAATAAAAATTAATTATGTTTATGATTTTGATGATGGATATGGCAGTAGAGAAATAAATACCGAATATCAATTTACAACATTAAAACAAGATTTGACATATAATTTATCTATAACAGGTATTACTAAATCTGGATTTATGTTGAATCATTATTTAGTAGACCCTGATTTTATAGCTACCTTTAAATCAGTAGATATATATCTTGGAAAGGCATTAGTAAAGCAAATTACTTCTTATAAAGAAGTGGTAGTTGATGGTTTACTTGCTGAACACACATATAAAGTAGTAGTTACCTTTGAAAAAGATTTAAATACAGGAATTCAAGATTCATCTTATACATACTATGTAACAACTGATAAATATGAAAAACCAACTATTGATATTTCTTTATATAGTAGTAAAACTAGTATAAGTTATGATTATATTTTGAATGATCCATTTAGTATAGCTATTTTTGTAGGTGCAGAAATATATTTTAATAATGAAAAACTAAGTGATACTTCTAGTAATATATTTGAAGGATTATATAGTGATAATATATATACGGTTAAACTATTATTCTTATGTGACTATCATAATGGAAATGAACAAGTGCTTGAAACATTTGAAGAAAAAATTAGAACTTTACAAGTTTCTGATATTACTTTTAACATCAATGTTGATGCACAAAAAACTAAAATATTATATCAACATAGTATTGTTGATGTTGATAATATAGCTTCAATAAAAGAAGTTAGATTATATCATGGTAATAAGTTAATTAAAACAAATACTTCACTTGATAATAAATCATTTGACAAATTATATAGTAATACAATATATCGTATTGTTTATATTGTTGAAAAAGATTATCATAATAACGCAAGTATTATCATAACAGAATATGAAAAAGAAGTTATTACAAAATCACTTGATGCACCAAGGGTTAATATGATTCTTACTTCGACTGTTGATACAATTAGTTATGAATTTGAATCTATTGATAATGATGATATTTTAAATTTAGATAAATTAGATATATATTATAATAATACTTTAATTAAATCAATAACAAGTTTTACTAACCATATTTCAGGACTTGAGGCTAATAAAAAATATCGATTAGTCCTTACTTATAGTTATGATTTAAATGATTTACAGGGTAAGGTTACTAAAGAAGAAGTAAAAGAATATTCTACACTTGTAAGTATACTTGAAGTTAAAAATGTTAATTTAGTTGATACAGAAAATCCAAAAACTAATCAAAATATTAATGTTAACATTGAACTTAATAATCCTAGTAGGGCGAAAGTTACGACGATTACAATTAATGGCATCGTATCTCCTGTAATTGGGGGAGATGGCATCTCTAATGCAATTGTTTCTGTCAAGACTTTAAGAGAAAGTGGTGAAATGAAAATTGTTGTTAATAAACTAGGATATAGCATTAATGACAATTTAATTGAAACGTTAATAAACAAAAATAATACATTAATTGTAAATGTATTTAGTCGACTTGATATTGTTGAAATAACACTTGTTGATGGCACTGAATTTAATAAACAAGATTTAGATAAAGGATATGTTATTAAAATTGATAATCCTAATGGTTATATTGTTAAAAGAATAATGTTTAGTAGTGATATAGATATTAGTTTAGAAAAAGATACATTAAAAATAATTGACGATAATCATCTTTTCGCAAGCTTTTTAGTTTTTACTTCAAATAAAAAGTGTGATATTGTATCACTTACTTATATGGATACAAATGGAAATGAAACAACGAGAATTTACAGTGATACAATTGAGTTATCATATACTGATATCGTAGCTGATATTGACACTAATGCCTTACTTGTTCATGAAGTATCTACACCAGAAGAGTTTATGAATATGAAAGAGCATTATATTTATGAACTTGCATGTGATATAGATATGACTGGTTATAAATGGGAACCTTATAAATTTTATGGTTACTTTAATGGAAAAGGACATACAATTAAAAATTTAAGTTATATTCATGAAGATGAATGGGAATTTGTTTGGGATTATGATAAAAGTTGTCTAATTTTTAATTTATTTGTTTTAGATAAAGAAAGTACCTTTAAAAATGTTTTCTTTGAAAATCTATATGTTGATATTGATTCAACTTTTGTAGATTATGTAAGAGATTATAGTGCTGCGGAATATATAAATATTACTGGAAATACATCTCTATTTAAGGGCAGTTCTAGTAACAAAGAAGAGCGACCAACATTTGAAAATGTATTATTAAATGGTAGTATTAATATAAAATCTAATGGTAAATTTATTGGTGGTTTTACTTTATATACTGATTCAACATATGTAGTTGATAAACTTACAATTAATAATACTTTATATAGCAAAGAAAACATTATTTCTTATGATACATTTAATTCTGATAGTTTTAGAGTAGATACTTTAAACTGGAAATTTAAAGATGATGTTGTTAAAAATTATAATGGCTTTATATATAAAGTGATTGATAATAGCTATATTATTATTACTGGATATAATGGTAATAATTCTGATGTTATAGTTCCTACTGAAATTGAAGGACTTAAGGTTGTAGGTATTAGTGATTTAGCATTTAAAGATAATTTAGTAATTGAAAACTTTACATTAAATAATTCATTATATTATTTAGGATGTTCTATTTTATCAGGATGTAAAAATATTAGAAAAATTACTATTAATGATAATATTGTTGCACTATCTTCTTTATTTGGTAATCGCCAATATGATAATAGTTACACATTAGGATATGGCTATATTCCTAAAAAATTAAAACATTTAGTTTTAAATGGTAATTATAAAACGGCAATTAATTCATCTCATGTAAATTATAGTTCATTAGAAAAATTTGAGTTTAGTGGAATTAATCATTTTGAAGACTTTGCATTTGGCAATTGTGAAAACTTAAAAACGGTATACTTTGATGGAACTATAGATGAATGGTTTAATATTAATTTTGAAGATTATATGAGTACTCCAATGTATTATGCAAGTAATATTTATTTTAAAAATTCTGATAATGAATATGAAGAAGTAACGGAAGTTGTTTTACCTTCTAGTGTGAGTAAAGTAGGTGCTAATTTATTTAGAAATTTTAGCAAGCTAAAAAAGGTAGTTATTCCAGAAGGGGTTGAAACTATTAACGTAAGAGCGTTCGAAAAATGTACAAAATTATGTGATTTATTCCTTCCCGCAAGTTTAAGGGAATGTAACTCTTTCGCATTCATTAATTGCAATATTCAAAATATATATTATGATGGAACTATAAGTGATTGGTGTAATATATTAATGGCAGATCGTGATGCTAATCCAACAAGAACATATACTAATTTTTATATTAAAGATGAATCAAATAATTATAAGTTATTAACTGAGCTTGTGATTCCAGATAATATCACAACAATTAATGATTATTGTTTTAGAAATTTTAGTTCAATTAGTTCAATAACGATTCCGTCTAGTATAAAAAATATTCCTTGTGCTGCTTTTGCTGAATGTGCTGGTTTAGTTAATCTTAAAATAGAAAATGGAGTAACTATCATTGAACAAGGTGCCTTTGAAGATTGTGGTGTACTTTCTAATATATGGTTACCAAATTCAATTACTTACATCGACTTACATGCATTTAGTAGCTGTTTTAGTGTTGAAAATCTATATTATGATGGAACAATTGAAGATTGGATTAATATTACTTTTGAAGGTGTAGATAGTAATCCAATGTGTAATGGGAAAAACATTTATATGAAAAATAGTCAAAATGAATATGAAATAGTAACCGAACTTGTAATCCCTGATAATATTTCGGTTATTCCAAAATATCATTTTATGCACTTTAATTCGATAGAAAAACTAGTAATACCATCAACAGTTAAAAAAATTGAAACATCTGCTTTCGAGTACTGTAAAAACTTAAAAGAGATTATAATTGAAGATGGTTTAACATCAATAGAAGACTACGCATTCTTAGGATGTGAATGTGAAAAAATATATATTCCTCTAAGTGTAACTGCCATCGGCACAGAAGTTTTTTGGAATTATGGTAACATATATTGTGAAGCAAAATCTAAACCAAATGGTTGGAGTAGTAATTGGAGCTATTACAATGGCAATATTATATGGGGTTATACTAAAAATCAAGAATAACAAAATAAAATCTTCAATTTAATTTGAAGATTTTTTTGACAATAAATGTCAATTATAAAAAATATTTGTGTCTTATTATGTGAGAGGTGGAATCATGAAGTTAGTAAAGACACAGGTATGTATCTACATTTATGAAGAATTATTAAATAATAAATATATTGATATTGAGGATGTTAAAAATAAATTTAATTTAGAAAATAAAACTTTTTTTAGATATATTAATGAGATAAGGTCATATTTATATAACTTTTATAAGGGAAGAGAAATTGTTTATGTTCGTTCAAAACAAAAATATAAGCTTGTGTCATTTGATGAAATCGAGGGAGTTATATAAAAAGACAATTTATGTCTATATCTTTTGTTATAATATGTATATATGAGATTTAGGAGTAAATTATGAAATTAGTGAAAACCCAAGTTTGTTTATACATTTATGAACAATTGATGAACGAAAAATATATTTTTGTTGATGACATTAAATGTAGGTTTAATCTAGAAGATAAGACATTTTCACGCTATATTAATGAAATTAGATCATATTTATATAATTTCTATAAGGGAAAAGAAATATTGTATATACGTTCAGAACAAAAGTATAAACTGGTTACATTTGATGAAGTAGAAGAAACTGCTTTTTAAAAATAAAAAAACGTAGATTAATGAATCGATTGATTCTTATCTACGTTTCTTTTTTTAATTTTCGTTATTAATTAATTCCGGATTATATTTCTTTTTTACTAAATAAATTAATTTATCTTCAAATATAAATAGTAATATACCACCAATTATCATTAATATACTTAGAAATTGTGATGGTGTTATTAAGCCAAAGATTGTTGCACCACGGCTATCACCTCTAAAATATTCTAAAATAAATCTAAATGTACCATAACTTAATAAATAGTATCTTAAATGATTTTTTTTAACAAAGAAAAATAAGACAATAAATAAGATAAATAAAAAGCCTGATTCAAATAATTGTGTTGGATAAACATGTTCATAAATAGTATTTCCAAGAATTGTTGTTCCTACTGGGTAGTCAACACCAAGCCAAGATGAAGTTACATCGCCATAACAACATCCTCCAAAATAACAACCAATCCTACCAAAGGCATGAGCTATAACAACCCCAACAATAACAAAGTTTAGGTAGTAAGTCATTTTATATCGTTCGTTTTTAAACATAAACCAATAACCAACAACAAAGAAGACAATGCCCCCAACAAGCCCTCCTGAGAAGGTTATACCATACCATTCCCATTCAAATTTCCCGGTTGTTTGAAAGTGATCAATATTATGCCATAGAGCATCAAAGAAGGCAGCAGATAAATACATAAAGAAACCACTTAACGCTGTTAAAATAATTAAACGATCAATTGTTTTATCGGTTGCTTTGTATTTGTATAAAAAATATAGTAATGTCCCCGCAAGACATAAAACCCCAATACTTATCATTAATCCATACCCAGGAATTTCAATTCCAAAAATATTTATATATGGATACATATAGTCACCTCACACTCTTTTTATTTTTAGATATTATAGCACATTTTTCAAAATAATTCAATACATAGAAATATTTTTCTAGCATTTTTTGTTAAATTATAGTATAATAATAATGGTGATGAATACATATGGATATTATGCAATTATTAAATAAAAATAAGAATCAGTTTAAACGTAATATATATATTCTAAAAATATTATTATTAAGTAAGTTTGATGAAGAAAACTTTAAGAAGTTATTATTTGTTGAAAAAATTAATGATACCTTAGAGGATAAAGCAAATCTATATTTAAAGACTAATAATAGTAGTGATTATAATATATTATGCAATGATTATTCTACGGTTGAAAGTATGCTAGCTGAATTAAAAGAAGATGTTATGGAAAACTTTAGAATATCTAGTGTTCTTATTTTAGATAATATGAAATTAGATGATATAGTCATTTTCTATAATCATTTTATTAATATTATGGTCAAATATAAAAATATTGTTGAAGCAAGTAATGATATTTTTTATCATAGTGGTAAAGAAATTTCTATCTTTATTGATAAATTAATTAAATATATTAATTCCCATGATATTGATAATAAGAATTTAATTCCTCTTGCTTATTTGTCTAATCATCAAGTTATTGTTACACTTTCTTTACAAGAATGGATATCGTTATTCAAAAATATTAATACAACTATGAAATATGTTAATAAATATACTGATAAAGAAATAGAAAGTCTTAAAAAAGAATTTGAAATATTAAATGTTTATTATTATATTATTTTAACAGGAGGAAACAACTAATGTGGGATAAATTAGTTGAAGATGTTACAGAAGTAATTAATAATGATGGATATGTGAATCTTGTTTTAAATAAAAGAATTAATCAAATAGATGAAGAAAATAAAAAACTTTATACTAAAGTATTATATGGGGTAGTTGAAAATAAAAAGTGGTTAGATTATTTATTAAGACCATATATTACGGGTAAAAGAGTAAAAGCCAATCTTAAAAATACATTAAGAATAGGTGTATATGTTATTAGCTTTTTAAATGTTGCTAATCATTATATCGTCAATGAATTAGTAAATATAACAAAGAAAAAAGACTATAATGCTTCTAAATTTATCAATAGTGTTTTAAGAAATTATGTTAAAGATAATAGATTTAAAGAAGCAAATGATTCCCTAAATAAGTTAGATATTAATGAAGCTGAATCAATTATATATAATATTGATAAAGATGTATTGATGCTTATTAAAAAAGATTATCCTAAAGAGTATAAACAGATTCTACAAACAGAATCAGACACATATAATACATATCGGATCAACTTTTTAAAAGGAACAAGTAGTGACGTTATTAGCTATTTAGAAAATAATAAAATAGATTATGAATTAAAAGAAGAAGTATTAATTACAAAGACTTCTTTAATTAATACTAAATTATTTAATGATGCTTTAATTATCCCTCAGGATTATTCAAGTATAATGGTTGCTAAAACCCTTAATCCTCCTATTAATAGTAAGGTTTTAGAAACATGTGCCGCTCCAGGAAGTAAAAGCTTTCATCTTGCAATGTTAATGAAAAATACGGGGTCCATTATTTCTTGTGATATATATTCCCATAAGCTTGAATTAATAAAAGAAGAAGCTAAAAGAGAAGGTATTACTTGTATAAAAACAAGACTACTTGATGCTTCAAACTGTGATTATGAGGATACATTTAAATATGTATTAGTGGATGCTCCATGCTCGGGGATGGGAACAATGAAACATAAGGGTGATATAAAATTAAGACTTTCCATTTCTAAATTAAAAGAAATTGAGGACTTACAAATGAGAATTTTAGATAATGTTGAAAAATATATAGAAAGTAAAGGGATTTTAGTTTATAGTACTTGTACAATAAATAAAGGCGAAAATGAGGCCCAAATTCAAAACTTTTTATTGAATCATAGTAATTATCATATATTAGAAGAAAAGGTGATTTTACCAACTAATAAAAATGATGGTTTTTATATTTGTAAATTAGAAAAGGAGTAGTTATGCAAAATATTTATAATTTCTCACTTGAAGAATTAGAAAATTATTTTTTAAATATTGGTGAAAAAAAGTTTCGCGCAACGCAAGTATTTGAATGGCTATATCGAATGCGAATAAATAGTTTTTCCGAAATGACTAATATTTCTAAAAAAGTAATAACTACTTTAGAAGAAAACTTTATCTTAGAAAAACTTGAAACAGTAACTAAACAAGTATCAAGTGATGGTACAACTAAATATTTGTTTAAATTAAGTGATGGCAAATTAATTGAAACTGTTTTGATGAGACATAATTATGGTAATAGTATATGCGTTACAACTCAAGTTGGCTGTAATATGGGGTGTAGCTTTTGTGCTAGTGGTGAACTTGGAAAGGTAAGAAATTTAAACCTTGGAGAACTCGTTGAACAAGTATTAGAGGTTCAAAAAGATTTAGATAAAAACTATGAAAAAGTAACTAATATTGTTGTAATGGGCATAGGAGAACCATTTGATAATTATGATAATGTAACCAAATTTTTAAAAATCGTTAACTATCCTAAAGGACTTGAAATTGGGGCTCGTCATATTACTGTTTCTACTTGTGGTATTGTTCCTAAAATTTATGAATTTAGTAATTTTGATTTACAAGTTAATTTAGCAATAAGCTTACATGCGCCTAATGATGAACTTAGAAGTAAAATTATGAAAATTAATAATGCTTATCAAATAAAAGATGTTATGGATGCGGTTAAAGATTATATAAGCAAAACTAATCGTCGTGTTACATTTGAATATATCTTATTAAAAGATGTCAATGATTCAATTAAAAATGCGAAAGAACTAGTTAAGTTAATTAAAGGAATGAATGCATATGTTAATTTAATTCCTTATAATGAGGTAATAACCAAACCATATAAAAGAGTCACCAAAGAACAAGCTGAAGCTTTCTATAAAGTCTTAGATACAAATCATATTCAAGCAACATTAAGAATGGAACATGGTGCTGATATTGATGCGGCATGTGGCCAGTTAAGAGCAAAAAAAATAGGAGTAGAAAATGAGTAAAGGAATAATCACTTGCATACTTGCGGGGGAATATACTATTTATGATAACGAAAATAATTGTTACTTAAAAGCAAAACCAAGAGGTATTTTTCGAATTAAAGGTGATACTTTAAAGGTTGGAGATAAAGTTACATATGAAATAAAAGATGGAAGTACTGTTATTACTAATTTAGAAAAAAGAACCAGCGATTTAGTACGTCCTTTAATTGCTAATATTGAACAAGCTTTTGTAACATTTTCGGTAAAAGAACCAGTTTTAAATCTAAACTTATTAGATCGTTTTCTTACAATCCTTGAGTATAACGATATTACTCCAATTATTGTTTTTAATAAATGGGATTTATTAAATGAAAATGAATTAAAAAGTGTATTAAGAATTAAATCTTATTATGAAAAAATAGGGTATAAAGTTATTATTACAAGTGCTAAAACAAAATTAATTGATGATATTAAGACTTTAATAAAAGATAAAGTTAGTGTAATTACGGGTCAAAGTGGAGTCGGTAAAAGCAGTTTACTTAATGTACTTGATGAGAACCTAAACCTTGAAACAAATGAGATATCAAAAGCTCTAAATCGAGGAAAACATACAACTAGATGTGCTAAACTAATTAAAATTGGTGATGGATGGATTGCGGACACACCTGGATTTGGAATAATGGATTTTAGTAATATGACTCTTCAAGATTTAGCCCATAGTTTTAAAGAGTTTTTTATATTAAGTGCTAAATGTAAGTATAATGGTTGTATGCATTTAAATGAACCATCATGTATGATAAAAAAGGCTGTAGAAAGTGGAGATATTTTAGAAAGTAGATATCTAAATTATCAACAATTTATTGAAGAAATTAAGAAACAAAAGAGGTGGTAATATGATAATTTCCCCATCAATTTTATCTGTTAAGCAAGAAGATTATATAAAGGTATTCAATACCTTTGAAAGAAATAATGTTTCGATGATTCATCTTGACTGTATGGATGGAAAATTTGTTAATAACACTACATATGATTCTTCTGAAGTGGAAAAAATCAATAAGCAAACTAACATTAAATTAGATGTCCATCTAATGATTTCATCTCCAGAAAATGAAATTATGAACTATATTAATGCCGATAGTGATATGATTACTTTTCATTATGAGGCTACATCTTTTGTTAAAGAAACAATTGATTTAATAAAAAAACATAATGTTAAATGTGGAATATCAATTAAACCAGATACAAATGTTGAAGTATTAAATCCCTATTTAAAAGACTTAGATTTAATCTTAGTTATGAGTGTTGAGCCTGGTAAAGGTGGACAAAAGTTTATGGAACAATCTCTTGACAAAATTAAATATCTAAAAAATATAAAAGATACCCATAATTTTAAGTATTTAATTTCAGTTGATGGTGGCATAAACCTAGAAACAGGCAAACTAGCAAAAGAATGTGGTGCTGATATTTTAGTAGTTGGATCATACTTAATGAATAGTTTAGATTTTGATAAAACTTATAAGGAATTAGAAAACTTATGAGATATATTATAGTAGGAAAATCTCCAGATTCTAGTTTTAAGAAATGTTATAAACCATTACCTAATGATTACTTAATTGGTCTTGATGAAGGTGCTTTAACGATTATTAATTGTGGATATGACTTAGATGCAACCTTTGGTGACTTTGATAATCTTGAAAATGATTATATTATAAGAAGTAAATCTAAAGCATTTTTTAAATATCCATGTGAAAAAAATGAAACAGATTTAGAACTAGTATTAATGAATTTAAATAAAGTTGATGAATGTCTAATCTATGACTGCTTAGGTGGTAGACTTGACCATGAACTTGTTAATATTTTATTAATGATGAAATACCCAGAATTAAATATCAAATTTATTAATGAATATAATTGTATTAGTTATTATTATAAAAAAGGTATTTATATATTACCTGAAGATGATTATAAATATGTAGGTATTATTACTTTATCTAAAGCAGTAATTACAATTAATAAAGCAAAATATAAATTAAATCATGCTTCAATAAATAAACTTGATACATATACAACAAGTAATTCATTTCTTGATGGGGTATTCCAATTTATGCTTGAAGATGGTGAAGTAATAGTAATTAGAAGTAAGTAATAGATTATAAAAAAACGCATATAATGTACCATAAGGGGGTATTATTATATGCGTTTTATTGTAATTAAATTACCTAAAGTCTTTAGCATTATTATAAATTTTTTTAAAGGTTTATTTAACAAAAAACAAAAATAGCATAACAATTTGTTATGCTACAATTTGTAATTCATAATAAACTATGCGCGTTGGATAGTTCCGTTCTTAGCACCAGTTCTTAATGCGCGAGCAGAAACATAAACTCTGATTACGCGACCGTCTTCATCTTTAATACGTACTTTTTGAAGATTTGCTTTCCAAGTACGACGAGTTGCTTGTAAAGAGTGAGAACGATTATTGCCTGATTTAGATCCGATACCAGTTATATAACATTTACGAGCCATAATGGGTTCCTCCTTATATTTAATACATTTAAATCCTACAGAATTATATCATAAAAAATATATAATTGCAAGCAATAAAACTTTAGAAATTTATAAAACAAGTAAAAAGTAAGAAAATGGATAAGGCTTATAATAATTATATTGCTTGCATTTTGTTGAATTTTGTGGTAGAATTGATTAGCGTACTTTTAAGGTATGCAGGGAGGAATTTATGCAAACAATTAAAATGGATGGTCAGCTTTTTAAGCTTATCGTTACAAATGGCGCCGCAAACCTCCGAGCAAACTACAAAACAGTAGATGCTCTTAATGTATTCCCAGTTCCAGATGGAGATACAGGTACTAATATGAAAATGACAATTGAAGCAGGCGCACATGAAATTAGTGATTTCGAAGAAAATTCAATATATGAAATGGCCAAGAAACTTTCTCGTGGTATGTTAATGGGCGCGAGAGGAAATTCTGGTGTTATCTTATCCCAATTATTTAGAGGCATTTATAAAGGCCTTGCGGGATATGATGAAGTTAATGCTGTAGAACTTGCAAATGCTTTTATCTCTGGTGTTAAACAAGGCTATCATGCTGTATTAAAACCAGTTGAAGGAACTATTTTAACTGTTGCTAGAGAATCTGCAGAATATGCAAAAAAGAAAGTAACTAGAAAATCAACAATTGAAGAATATTTTAAATATTTATTAGAAGAAGCAAGAGCTTCTCTTGACCGTACTCCAGAACTTTTACCAGTATTAAAAGAAGCTGGTGTTATTGATAGTGGTGGTGCTGGTTTAATCTATGTATTTGAAGGTATGGCTAAAGCCCTTGATGGAGAGATGATTACAGATACCGCAACAACTACAACAAGTACAGTTGTTCATCAAAGCTTTAATGCTCATAGTGAACTTGTTTATGGATATTGTACTGAATTTATTTTACAATTACAACACAAAAAGGTAAATATTAAAGATTTCGATATTAGTGTAATTACTAAATATTTAGAAACAATTGGTGATAGTATTGTCGCATTAAAAGATGAAGATATAGTTAAGATTCATGTTCATACTAAAACTCCTGGTGAAGTTTTAAATTATTGTCAACAATACGGTGAATATGTAACCTTAAAAATCGAAAACATGTCAGTACAACATAGTGATGGACCTGCTAAAGTAGATGTTCAAGAATGTAACTGTCCTGATTGTGTTGAAATGAGAAAACAACAAACTCATAAGAAATTCGCAGTCGTAGCTGTTGCTACTGGTGAAGGCTTAATTAATGCTTTTAAAGAAATGGGCGTTGATTATGTTGTTGAGGGTGGTCAAAGTATGAATCCTTCGGCTGAAGATTTTACAAAAGGCTTTGATTTATTAAATGCTGAAAACATTATTGTTTTTCCTAATAACAGTAACATCGTACTAACTGCTGAACAAGCCGCAAAGTATTATAAAGATGCCAATGTTTATGTTGTTCCAAGTAAAACTATCGCTCAAGGATATTCTGCACTTACAATGCTTGATTTAAGTTTAGATGATCCTGAAAGCATAATTAATGAAATAAAAGAAATTATTGCCAATGTTACAACAGGACTTATTACTTATTCAATTAGAAGTACTGAAATTGAAGGATTAAAAATCAATGAAGGTGATTATATTGGTATTTGTAATGGTCGTATTGTTACATCACAAAAAGCAAAACTTGATGCTATTAAAGAATTACTAGCTGAGGCTGGTGCTGATAGTAAAGATATTATTACCATTATTTATGGTAAAGATGTAACTGAAGAAGAATTAAATGAACTTACATCTTATATTGAAAGTAACTACCAAGAACTTGAAATTGACACCATAAATGGACAACAAGATGTGTATAGTTATATTTTTTCAATAGAATAATAATAGGGTGAAGTTTATCTTCACTCTATTTAAATTAGGAATAGGAGAAATAAAGATGCTAGAAAATTATAAATTAGCAGATGAAGATTACATATTAACTAGATATCAAAATCTCTTAAAAAAGCAAGGAATTCTAACAGTAGAAGACTTACTTTATAGTTTTCCTATCAAGTATGAAAATTATAAGGTTTCTTCCATTAATGATGCAGTACTTGACGAAACTATTGTTTTAGAAGGTACAATTGTTAGTAAAGTAACTGTTAATTATCTAAAAACAAAATTATCAACCGTTGTATTTCAATTAGAAGTTGAAGGAAGAAAAATTAGATGTACTATTTTTAATCGTGTTTTTCTTAAAGGTAAATTAAACTATGGTACGGTTATTAGAGTACAAGGTAGGTTTTATCAAAATATGAATAATTTTACCGTTGTTGATATTATTATATGCGATGAAATTAATCGTGATATTGTGCCTATTTATAAAACAAAAGATATATCAGAAAGTAAATACCTAGAGATAATTGAAAAGGTATACCGAAGATATAAAAATAAAATAGTTGAAACTCTTCCTAAAGCTTATCTTGAAAAACATCATTTAATGGATTTAACATCTGCAGTTAAAACTTTACACTTTGGTGATGATTTAACAAAGATAAATGAAGCGATTAGAAGAATAAAATATGAAGAACTGTTAGAATATCAATTATCAATGAAATATTTACAATATATGAGAAAAGTTCAACATACAGTTCCAATAATTGAATATGATGAAGAAAAAATAAATCAATTAATAAGCATGTTACCATATAAATTAACAGCTGACCAAAATAAATCGATAAATGATATCTTAAATGACCTTAAATCGCCATTTTCAATGAATCGATTACTTCAAGGTGAAGTTGGTAGTGGTAAAACTGTAGTTGCATTAATTACAATCCTAGCCGTTGTTAGTGGTGGCTATCAAGCCGCGTTAATGTGCCCAACCGAAATATTATCACAACAACACTATGAAACGCTTACTACTTCATTAAAAAGTTTTAATGTTAATATTGCTTTATTAACAGGTTCTACATCAACCAAACAAAGAAAAGAAATTGTTGAAGGAATTAATAATGGTAGTATTAATGTTGTAGTTGGAACTCATGCATTATTTCAAAAAGATATTGAATATGCTAATTTAGGTGTTGTTATTGCTGATGAAGAGCATCGTTTTGGTGTACGTCAAAGAGTTCTTATTCGTAATAAGGGCTTAGATGTTAATTATTTAAAAATGAGTGCTACTCCAATTCCTAGAACTTTAGCTATTTCTGTTTATGGTGATACTGATATTTCTGTTATTAAAACAATGCCAGAAAATCGTAAAAAAGTAATTACTAAATATGTTGATAAAGAACATAAAAAAGAAGTAATCGCTCATATGAAAAATGAACTTAAAAATGGTCATCAAATATATGTTGTTACGCCTTTAATTGAAGAATCAGATTCAATTGATTCCGCAAATGCTATTGAAATATTTGAAAATATGAAGAAGTATTTTAATAATATAGCCAATGTTGGATTAATTCATGGAAAACTAAAAGCTGAAGAAAAAGAACAAATAATGGCTGATTTTTTAAATAAGAAAATTGATATTTTAGTCGCAACAAGTGTAATTGAAGTAGGCGTTAATGTTAAAAATGCAACAACAATTGTTGTGCTTGGTGCTGACCGCTTTGGTGTTGCTACTTTACACCAATTAAGAGGTAGAGTTATGAGAAGTGATGAAACACCTTATTGTTTCTATTTATCGGATAATGCTACACCAAATAGTGAAAAAAGGCTAAAATTTGTTGAAGAAAATACTGATGGCTTTGCACTAGCTGAATATGACTTAAAAACAAGAGGTCCTGGGGAGTTCTTTGGTGAAAAGCAATCTGGTTCAATGAATTTTAAATATTGTAATTTATTAGAAGATAATGATTTATTAAATCTAGCAAATGATGATTCTGAAGAAATAATAAAAAATAATCAATTTTTTAACAATCCAGAATATAAACATTTATTTGATTGTGCACATAATCATTATATAATGAAAACTAATGAATTAGATTAGGGGGATAAAATGTTAAATCAAAAATTATTAAACGAAATATTAACAAAATATAATATTAAAGTAAAAACCTATGATAACTTTTTACTTGCAATGACACATTCTTCATTCGCAAATGAACATAACTTAAAACATAATGAAAGAATTGAATTTTTAGGTGATGCTATCTTAGGATTATTAGTTGCGGAATATATATATAAAAACTTTGAAAATATGCCTGAAGGCAATATGACGAAGTTACGCGCAACTTATGTTTGTGAAGATGCAAATGCTAAATATGCAAGAGAAATTGGAATTGATAAATTACTATTACTTGGTAATGGTGAAGAAAGTAGTGGCGGTAGAAAAAGACCTGCAGTTTTATCTGATGCATTTGAGTCATTTCTAGGTGCTATTTATTTATCTGGTGGCTTAGATGAGGTTAGAAAATTATTAGAGATAGTTGTTTTTCCTCATGTTCTGGCAATTGATGAAAGACAATTTACAGATTATAAGAGCTTACTTCAAGAATATATTCAAGCTGAAACAAGGTCACCTGTTGAATATCGATTAGATAATGTAGAAGGACCACCACATTTAAGACAATTTACTATATCAGTATATCTAGATGGTATAAAACTTGGAACTGGTAAAGGACATTCTAAAAAAGATGCGGCACAAGCTGCTGCTTCATCTGCTCTTGATAAAGTAGCGAAAAAATAAAGGTGAATTTTGAAAAAACTATTATCTAAGTTTTTAAACTTTTGGAAATGGTTATATCGTAAATTAAAAGACCCACTAAATTTAATAATATTTTTTATTGTATGGATTACCTTTTTTAGTCCATGGTGGGGTGGATATCTCCTTTATTTTATTACTAACAATCCAGTGCATTTAAGTTACTCAAGTGCTTGGCTTGCTTTTTGGTCATTACCATTTACCCCTGCACTTGGTGTTATTATAATTGTGGTAGTGGGGATTAGAAAAGTTATCGATACAATTATTAAACGAAAAAATAAAAAGAAGTAGTCGAGGAATTCATATGAATAATATCGGGAAATTAATAAAAGCAAAAACCATTTCATTTAATGAAATGTTAATAAGACATTATAAAAAATTAAAACTAAATGAAAAGGAAGCAATGATATTAATGCTTCTATATGTTCAACAAGATGAAGGAAACTCTTTACTTTCAACTGAAAACTTGATTAGTAAAGTTACACTTACAGAAGATGAGTTATCATCAACTATTGTAAAACTTGTTCAAGAAGGTTACATTGAGTTATTAATTAATGATGATGGTAAAGAATCATTTAATATGGATAAGGTTATTGACATCTTAGGTAATTATCTAGCTGATAAAGATGATAGCACAACAGTTACATCAAGAAGTGTAGAACTTTCTGAAATAGTTGAATACGCGGAAAAGTGTTATCAAAAAGTGTTAACATCTAATGATTTAATGATAATTAATCATTGGTTAGATTTAAACTATTCATTAGAAGATATTAAACAAGCAATACTAGATAGCTTAAAAGCTAAAAAACTTCATTTAAAATATGCTGATGCAATTTTAGTTAATCGTAAAAAAGAAAGAACAAAAGTAACAGAAGTTGATGAAGATATAAAACAAATGTTACAAAGTGTTTATGTCAAACGTCACTGATATATATAATGTTTTAGTAGAAATGTTTCCTGATGCTCATTGTGAGTTAAATTATAATAACTTATATGAATTAACCATTGCTGTAATGTTAAGTGCCCAAACGACAGATAAGGCTGTAAATTTAGTTACGCCTAAATTATTTAGTCATTATCCTAGCTTATATGATTTAAGTAAAGCCGATCTTAATGATGTAGAAAAAGATATTAAAAGATTAGGATTATATCATAATAAAGCTCAAAATATAATAAAAATGGCAAATGAGGTTATCACAAGATTTAATGGTGAAATTCCTCATTCATTAGATGAATTAAAATCGCTTCCTGGTATTGGTCAAAAAACTGCTAATGTAATTTTAGTCGAATATTTTCATATTCCGAGAATGCCAGTTGATACACATATTGAAAGAGTATCAAAAAGACTGGGACTTGTAGACGAACATGATACAACATTAGAGGTTGAACAAAAATTAATGAATTTGTTTGATGAAAATATGTATCACCAAGTTCATCACCTACTTTTATTTTTTGGTCGATATCATTGTTTAAGTAGATGCCCTAAATGCGATAATTGTAAATTACTTAAATATTGTGTTAAAAATAAATAATAACGACAAAAAACCCTTAATTTAGTATTTTGATTATGATATACTAAATAAGGGGTTTTTATTTATGAAAGTTAAAATATTTGATGAAAATCATGAACATGATTTAGAAATGAAAGTTAATGAATTTTTAAATACTTTACCAAACAATTGTTTAATTGATATTAAATATCAAGTTGCAACATTATATGATGGCCGAGACCAAATATACTGCTTTTCTTGTATGATTATTTACGAAGATATTGTTTGATTAAATCAAAACTTGGATCAATGTAAATAGTTTTTTGATTAGTATAGGTAACGTGATATCCTTTCATTCCAGGAATTTTCTTTAAATATCTAATTTTTGTATAATCAACTGGAACACTACTAGAAGAAGAATATTTAGAATAATAACTTGCAAGATTACTTGCTAGTCTAATGATATTTTCGGATAACTCAAAATCAATTCTATTTTCAGGAACACTTACAACAACATGGGCTCCACTTGCATCCTTGACATGAAACCAGTAATCATTATTTCTTGCTAGTTTATTAGTTAGAAAATCATTTTGAATATTGTTTTTACCAATATAAATAATTACATTTTCATAGTTAAAATGTTGAATTTCTATTTTTTTATTTTTCTTATTTATTTTTTTAATTTTACTTTTATATTGTTCAGAATTATTTAATAGATCAAGTTTTATTTCTTCAAGTTCAGTTGTTGTTGAGAATTCAATCATTGATAATAAATCTTCTAAATAAGTAATTTCATTAGATACTTTATCAAGTTGTTTTTGAATTTCAACTAATGCGTTACTTGCTTTTTTTCCTTTTGTAAAAATTTGTTTTAAGTTTTTACTTGGATCTAAATCTTTATTAAGAATAATTTCAACTTCTTGATTATTATCTAAAAAATTAGAAACTATAATTTTATCCATTCCTTTGGTAACTTTATATAAGTTAGCTTGAAGAAGAATTCCTAAGTCTTTGTATTTAATATTTTCACTAGCTTTATTTAAATCATCATAAAGATTTGCTAATTTAGTTTTTTGATGAGTGATTAATCTTTTAACTTGTTTAATTAAATCATTATTACTATGATTAATAGTTCGTTTATATTGATTATAGTAATAATCTAACATATCGGATAAACTATCAAAGCTATTATTAATTGCTTCGGTGATATTTAAAGAAAAACAATAATAATCATACTTGGTTCCATTTTTAAATATTGTTGGTTTTACTTTTTGGTTTAAGAATAATGATATATTACCATTATAATAACTATTTACTTCTGTTTTAATATTATTTGCTATACCTTGTACATTATCTAATAAAACTAAATCATTTTCTAAAAAAGGATTAATCAGTCCTGCTTGTAGTGGAAATTCATACAATGCTTTAGGAATAATATATCTAGTTTGGTTATCACTTGGAGGAAGTTTTCTAACGGAATCTATGATGATGTTATTCTCATCTGTTAGAATGATATTACTGTTTCTTCCCATTAATTCAAAAATTAAATGATAATTTGTATTGTCACCTAATTCATTGAATGTATTAACTTCAAGTACAATTACACGGTCATTGTTAAATTGATAAATATTTGTAATTATTCCTCGTTCAATGTATTTCCTAAGTAACATACAGAAATTACCAGGAGTAGTCGGATTAACAATGGTTTGTTTGGTTAGATAAATTCGAGATGAATCTAAGGACGCTGATAATAAAAGTTGCATTGTTTTTCCTTGATTTTTAATTTGAAGAATTATGTCTAAAGGATTAGGTTGATAAATTTTATTTATTTTATCCTTATTAATGTTTTCGTTTAATTCATCAACTAAAAAATGAACAAATATACCATCCATACTCATATATCTTACCTCCTTATTGTTTATTATACAATAAAAAAAGTAAAATGTAATAAAAAAAGAATAAAAAAGTTGATTAATATTAAAAATAATGGTAAAATATAAAAAATGTGAATATTTTGAGGTGCTTTATGAAACTAGACAAAAAGGGCTTATTGATTGTTATTTCTGGTCCATCAGGTGTTGGAAAAGGTACAGTTAGAAAAGCGCTCTTTAAAAGAGAAGGACACAATCTTGTATACTCTATTTCGATGACAACTAGAAAACCTCGTGAAGGAGAACAAAATGGTGTTGATTACTATTTTGTTGAAAAAGATGAATTTGAAAAACAAATTAGCAAAGGTAATTTATTAGAATATGCGCAATTTGTTGGTAATTTCTATGGTACTCCTTTCGATAAAGTAGAAGAACAAATTAATAATGGTAATGAAGTTGTACTTGAAATTGAAGTGCAAGGTGCTATGCAAGTAAAGGCAAAAAAACCTGATGCGGTATTTATATTTATTGCGCCACCTTCATTTAAGGCATTAGAAGAACGCCTAAGAACTAGAGGAACCGAGACCAATGAAGTTATTAAAGAAAGATTAGAAAAAGCATCTCGAGAATTAATGCAAGCTGCTTCATATGATTATATTGTTGTTAATGATGATGTGAATAATGCGGCTGATAAAATTATGGCTATTATAAGAGCGGAACATGCAAAGTGTGATCGTAGTCTTGAAGAATATTATAATTTAATGAAAGGAAATGAATAATATGATTGAAACAAAAGATAAAGATGGTATGCGTTTTCCATCAATTGACCAACTAACTCACAAATCTTCTTCTAAATATAAATTAGTTATTGCGGTTGCTAAAAGAGCACACGAAATTGATGAAAGTGGTAAATGTTATTTAGAAACAACTAAAAATGTAAAAAGTATTGGTATTGCTTTAGAAGAAATAATGAATGATAAAATTGATATTAAATAATTGACCCATTAAGGGTCTTTTTTACATTTTAAATTAGGTTTAATATATTTAAAAAATAAATGTATAAAATTAAAATACTAAGAAATAATAATATTGTCACATTGATTCTTCAAAGTCTTCTTTCCCTTTGATTCTAATTTGAAGATCAATGTGAGTTTTTATTTGCTAAATTGTAATTAGAAGTGCAACAAAAATTATAAGGTTAAATATCTAGTA
>CAYOAY010000003.1:0-51650 GCA_964402155.1 uncultured Muribaculaceae bacterium
TCTTCTTTTTCTACTTACTTTTTTACAAATTAACAAAATTTATTCTATTTTACTGGTTAAAAGATAATGTAAAAATTCAAAAAAATATAAAAAGAAAGTACTTTAGTATAATTACTATAAAATTACAAATAGAAAAGTAATATTTTTTTAGTAATTATACTACAACATATAATAAATGAAAAAAATTTTGTTCTAAAAACAGTATCCATCATTCTAAATAAATTAATATATAATTCATAAAGCTTTTTACACTATCTATTAAAAAATAGCCTTATAAAGCTATTTCATCTTCTATTCTCATTAGTTGATTATACTTGCATATTCTATCCGTTCTAGACATTGAACCAGTTTTAATTTGCCCTAATCCAAGTCCAACAGCTAAATCAGATATAATTGTATCTTCAGTTTCACCAGATCTATGTGAAATAATTGTTTTATAACCATGCTTTCTAGCTAAATTTATAGTATCTAAAGTTTCACTATAAGTTCCAATCTGATTTAATTTAAGTAATATAGCATTACCAGCTTTCATATCAATTCCTTTTTGTAAACATTCTATATTAGTTACAAATAAATCATCACCTACTAGTTGAATTTTATCACCTAGCTCTTTGGTTATTTTAGCAAATCCTTCAAAATCATTTTCATCAACTGGATCTTCTATAGATACGATTGGATACTTGTTTATTAATTCTTTATAAAACTCAATTAATTCATCTAAAGTTAAACTTCTATTTTCACCTACTAAATTATATCTACCATTTAAATAAAATTCTGAGGCAGCAACATCAATTGCTAATTTAACATCTATACCAGGCTTATATCCAGCTTTTTTAATAGCTTCCATAATAAGTTCAAATCCTTCTGTATTAGAATTTAAATCTGGTGCAAAACCTCCTTCATCTCCAACACCTGTTGATAATCCTTTTTCATTTAATACTTTTTTTAATGAATGAAACACTTCAGAACCAATTTGAATTCTTTTTTTAATAGTATTAGCTTGTGGAATAATCATAAATTCTTGGAAATCAAGTTTATTATCTGCATGTGCACCACCATTTAATATATTCATCATTGGGATAGGAAGTGTATTATAATTTCCTACATATTTATATAATGGCATATTATTTATCTTTGATGCAGCTTTTAAGCATGCCAAAGAAACACCTAATATTGCATTAGCTCCTAAATTACTCTTAGTTTTAGTTCCGTCAAGTTTTAACATTATTTCATCAATTTTCCTTTGAGATTGAATATCTATACCAATTAAGGCAGGTTTAATAATTTCATTAACATTTCTAACAGCCTTTAAAACCCCTTTTCCATTATATCTTGATTCATCATTATCTCTTAGTTCAAGTGCTTCTCTTTGTCCTGTTGAAGCACCAGATGGAACGGATGCCCTAGCAATTACGTTATTTTCTAAAATTACATCAACTTCAACAGTTGGATTACCCCTTGAATCAAGTATTTCCCTTGCTTTAATATCTTTAATTTTCATATGTTCCTCCTAAATCATACATATATTATAACATGCATAAAAGTATTAGAATAATATTTTTGTATATAAAATTTTATTTTATGTAAATTGACTTTAATATATATTTAGGGGTATAATAAAGTATATAGAATAAAGGGAGGGATATTAATGGAAATTGTATTACTAGATGAGTTTAGATTTGATCAATTTGCTATTAATCATCCCTACTCCAACTACTATCAAACAAGTAATTATGGGAAATTAATGAATAGTCACGGATATAATGCTTATTATTTAGGATTAGTTGATGATTATGGAAATATTGAAGCCGCAACACTACTTACAGTTAAAAATGATAAAAATAACAGAAGAAAAATGGCTTATGCTCCTAGAGGTTTTTTAATTGATTGGGATAATAATGAACTAGTTAAAGATTTTACAATAAAGCTAAAAGACTATTTATTAAAAAGAAATTTTACATATTTAAAAGTTGATCCATATATTGTTTATAAAGAACACGATGAAAATGGAAATGAAAAACTGCAAGCACAAAATAATTTAAACTTTGTTCAAAAAATGCAAAGTATTGGTTATATACATATGGGATATAATAATGGATTAGAAGCTAGTAATCCAAGATGGGATGCTCTAACAATTTTAGATGAAAATCCAATTACACTATTTAACTCACTTAATAAAACAACAAGAAATAAAATAAAAGAAGCTTTAGAATATGGTAATAGAGTTTATAAAGGAACATCAAATGATATTAATTTACTTCATGGACTATCAAATGATTCGCAACCTCTTGAACTATTAGCTGACTACTATCAGTTTTTTGGTAAAAATGATGGTTGTGAAATATATTTTACTAAAATGGAACCTGCAAAATATGTTAATGAAAGCAAAGCAAAATATGAAAAAGAAGAACAAAGAAATAATGAATTAAATATGCAAATGCAAGATTGGAATAACCCAAATAAAGAAAATATTATAAATTACAAATTAAAATCAGATGAATTGCTTTCAGTATATAAAAAAAATATGATACAAGCTATAAATACATTTCAACAGTATCCAAGTGGTATTATAACATCTGGATTAGTAGTAATTAAACATAATAAAAAAATATCTTTTGTTGCTTGCAATGTAAACGAAAGATTTAAAGACCAATTTCCAAACTATATTTTAATATGGCAACTAATGCAAGAATTTGCAAAACAAGGATATAAAATTGCTGATTTTAATGGAATAACTGGTAATTTAAAAAATGATCCTACAAATATAGAAAAAATAGAGTTATCAAATAAAATAGTTGAATATGTAGGTGAATTTGATTTAGTAATTAATAAAAAAGCATACTATACAGGAAATAAATTAAATCCAATACTAAACTGGCTTAATACTCCAATATAAAAAAAAACATCCAATTGGATGTTTTTTTTATGCATCAATTTTTGTAACTGTTCCAGCACCAACAGTACGTCCACCTTCACGAATAGAGAACTTTGTACCATTTTCAATAGCGATTGGAGCAATTAACTCAACAGACATGCTAACATTATCACCAGGCATAACCATTTCAGTTCCTTCAGGTAATGTAACAACACCAGTTACGTCAGTAGTTCTGAAATAGAATTGAGGTCTGTAATTTGAGAAGAATGGAGTATGTCTTCCGCCTTCTTCTTTACTTAATACATAAACTTGAGCTTCAAATTTAGTATGTGGAGTAACAGTTCCTGGTTTTGCTAATACTTGACCACGTTGTACATCTTCACGAGAAATACCACGTAATAATACACCAGCATTATCCCCAGCTTCAGCAAACTCTAGTTGTTTACGGAACATTTCTATACCAGTAACAACTGTTTTTCTTGTTTCTTTTAAGCCAACAATTTCAACTTCATCATTAAGTTTTAATGTACCACGTTCAACACGTCCTGTAACAACAGTTCCACGTCCAGTGATTGTAAATACATCTTCAATTGACATTAAGAATGGTTTTGTATTGTCTCTTTCTGGAGTTGGAATCCATTCATCAACAGCACTCATTAATTCATCAATTTTTTCTTCGTAGCTTGGATCTCCTTCTAAAGCTTTTAAAGCTGAACCACGAATTACTGGAGTATTATCTCCATCATATTCATATTTGTTTAATAATTCACGAACATCCATTTCAACTAAATCTAGCATTTCTGGATCATCAACCATATCGCATTTGTTCATGAATACAACAATTCTTGGAACTCCAACTTGACGAGCAAGTAAGATGTGTTCCTTAGTTTGTGCCATAGGACCATCAGTTGCTGCTAAAACAAGGATTGCTCCATCCATTTGAGCTGCACCTGTAATCATGTTTTTAACATAATCAGCATGCCCTGGACAGTCTACGTGAGCATAGTGACGTTTGTCTGTTTCATACTCAACGTGAGCAGTATTTATAGTTATACCACGCTGACGTTCTTCTGGAGTACCATCAATTGTAGAATAATCTTTAAATTCTGCTTGACCTTTTTCAGATAATCTTTTTGTGATCGCTGCAGTTAATGTTGTTTTACCATGGTCAACGTGTCCAATAGTACCAATATTAACATGTGGTTTTGAACGATCAAATTTTGCTTTTGCCATTATTTTTTTCCTCCTATATAAATTACATTTCTATTTTATCTAATCTAAGGGAAAATATCAAGTATTTTCCCTTAGGATTATTCTTTATTGTCCACCATTTTTCTTAATGATTTCTTCTGATATACTTTTTGGAACTTCTTCATAATGATCAAAGAACATAATAAAAGTTCCACGACCTTGAGTATTTGATCTTAAACTAGTAGCATATCCAAACATTTCTGATAATGGAACATATGCATTGATTTTAAGAGCATTACCCACAGCTTCTTGTCCCATAGGACGCCCTCTTCTTGAAGTTATATCACCCATAACATTTCCCATATATTCATCTGGAACAGTAATGTCAACTTTCATTATAGGTTCAAGAAGGACAGGTTTACATTTATTTTTAGCTTCTTTAAGAGCTAAAGATGCAGCAACTTTAAATGCCATTTCATTTGAGTCAACATCATGATAAGAACCATCAAATAATGTTGCTTTTACATCTATCATAGGATATCCTGCAAGAACACCTGTTTTTAATGCTTCTTGTAATCCCTTATCAACAACTGGAATATATTCACGAGGTACAACACCACCTACGATTGCATCAACAAATTCATAACCATTATCTTTATTTGGTTCAAATTTAACCCAAACATGTCCATACTGTCCACGTCCACCTGATTGTTTAATATATTTACCTTCACAATCACCAGCAGCTGTTAAAGTTTCACGATAAGCTACTTGTGGCTTACCAATATTTGCTTCAACGTTAAATTCTCTTCTCATTCTATCAACTAATACATCTAGGTGAAGCTCTCCCATACCAGAAATAACAGTTTGCCCAGACTCTTGATCTGTTTCTGCTCTAAAAGTTGGATCTTCTTCAGCTAATTTTTGTAAAGCTGTAGACATTTTTTCTTGGTCTCCCTTACTTTTTGGTTCAATTGCAATTGAGATAACTGGTTCAGGAATAACCATTTTTTCTAATATTACAGGATGTTTTTCATCACATAAAGTATCACCAGTAGTTGTATTTTTAAGACCTACAGCAGCTGCTATATCACCAGCATAAACTTCAGTTATTTCTGTACGATTATTAGCATGCATCTGTAATATACGTCCAATTCTTTCTTTTACATTTTTATTTGCATTTAAAACATAAGAACCGCTTTTTAGTGTACCAGAGTAAACACGGAAGAATGATAATCTACCAACAAATGGATCTGTCATTATTTTGAATGCTAATGCAGCAAATGAATCAGAATCAGAAGCATGTTTTTCAACTTCTTTTTCATTTAAATCGTGACCCTTAATAGCTGGGATATCAGTTGGTGCAGGTAAGTAATCAACAACAGCATCAAGTACTTTTTTTACACCAATATTTCCAAGTGCAGTACCACACATTACTGGGAACATTTTAACTGATAATACACCTTTTCTAATTGCTCTTTTAATTAAATCTTCACCAATCTCAGCGCCTTCTAAATATTTTTCCATTAATTCTTCATCGAACTCAGCAGCATCCTCTATCATTTGAATCCTTTTTTCATTAACTATATCTTTTAATTCTTCAGGGATTTCAATTTCAGTTGGATTTTCTTCTGGTTTTCCGTCATAATGATATGCTTTCATAGTAACTAAATCAATTATACCATTAAAATCAGATTCAGCTCCTATAGGCCACTGAATTGCAGTTGCCTTAACACCTAGTCTTGACTTAATTGATTCAACGCTATTTGAAAAGTCAGCTCCCATTTTATCCATCTTGTTTGAGAAAACAAGTCTAGGAACTCCCATTTCAGTTGCTTGGCGCCAAACATTTTCTGTTTGAGGTTCAACACCATTTTGAGAGTCAAGTACTGTAACAGCTCCGTCAAGTACTCTAAGTGATCTAGTAACTTCTATTGTGAAGTCTACGTGACCTGGAGTATCAATAATATTTAAACGATTACCTTTCCAAAATGCTGTTGTTGCAGCAGATGTAATTGTAATACCACGTTCTTTTTCTTGATCCATCCAGTCCATTTGTGATTCTCCATCATGAGTTTCACCTAATTTATGAATCTTATGTGTATGGAATAAAATACGCTCAGTACATGTAGTTTTACCAGCATCAATATGAGCCATAATACCAATGTTACGAGTGTTTTCTAACGAATATTCACGAGCCATATACTAATCCTTTCCTACCAACGATAATGTGCAAACGCTTTATTAGCTTCTGCCATCCTGTGAGTATCATCTTTCTTTTTAACTGCTGCTCCAGTATTATTTGAAGCATCAATAAGTTCATTAGCCAATTTTTCAGCCATTGTTTTACCACCACGTGAACGTGTAGCATTAACAATCCAACGTAAAGCTAAAGCCTGTGCTCTATCTGGCTTAACTTCAACTGGAACTTGATAATTAGCACCACCAACACGACGAGCCTTAACTTCGACAGCTGGTGTAACATTTTCCAAAGCTTTCTTAAATACATCATTAGCATTTTCAGATGTTCTTTCATGAATCATATCAAATGCATCATAAACTATCTTTTCAGCTTTTCCACGTTTTCCATCTAGCATAATTTGATTAACTAATTTTGTAATTACTTTCGAATTATATACTGGATCTTTTAATACGTCTCTTTTAATAGCACTTCTTTTACGCATATATATCCTCCTTTTCTATATTAAATTATTATTTTTTAGGTTTTTTAGCGCCATATTTAGATCTTGCCTGTTTTCTATCAGCAACACCTTGAGTATCTAATGTACCTCTTATAATATGATAACGTACACCGATTAAATCTTTTACACGACCACCACGTATTAATACTACGCTATGTTCTTGTAAATTATGTCCTTGTCCTGGAATATAAGCAGTAACTTCATAACCATTACTTAAACGTACACGAGCATACTTACGTAACGCAGAGTTTGGTTTTTTTGGTGTCATTGTTCCAACACGAGTACATACTCCACGTTTTTGTGGAGAATTTGCAGCAACATTTTTCTTTTTTAGAGTATTTGTTCTAACAAGTAAAACTGGTGCTTTAGCTTTACGCTTCTTATTCTTTCTTCCATGACGAAGAATTTGATTAATTGTAGGCATTATTTCTACTCCTTTCTTAACACACCACCTGGTGTTTCATTAGTGATATATTTTTAAGCCTTACTAAAATAGTAAGACTTAAATATAAGCTAATTAAATATAACACTTTTTTAAGTTTTTTGTCAATAGTTTGCAATTAAAACTATGCATTTTTTGTTGTACTTTTAAAACCATATTTTTGATTAAACTTTTCAGCTCTACCTGTCTTAGATTGCATTGTAGCTTGACCTGTATAAAATGGATGACATTTAGAACATACTTCAGTTGAAATCTTATCTTTAGTTGAATATGTTTCAAAAGTATGTCCACAAGTACAATTAACTGTGCATTTCTTATAAATACTTTCCTTCTTTAGCATATTATTTCTCCTTTCGCCATGACTAAATAATAAGTCATAGATATAAAATCTTCTATATTATATCAGTTAGATATTTATTTTGCAAGCATTTTATTATCAATAAGGCTAATTATATTTTTAGCTATGGCTTTATAACCTTCTTTAGTTGGATGAATTTCTGGTCTAGTCGGCAAATAATTATCATTTGCTAAAAAAGTACCATGTATATCAACAAATGTCATATCATATTTTTTAACAATATTTCTCATATTATCATTTGCATACAAAATAACTGGTTCTACTGTCGTTGCTAACTGTTTTGAAAAACTTGTAAAAGGATTATAAAAACCCAAAACCATTATTTGTTCTTTACAAGATTTTCTAAGTTCATAAAGTAATTTATCAACATCTTTTAAAGATTCATCTACATATTTATAAATATCATCAAAACTACTTATATCCAAACTTGATTTAACATTTAATTTATAAAACAAATCATTTGCGCCAACACTTACAGTTACTAAATCCGCTTTTATTAAAGCATTTTTTATTGTTAGTACTTTATTGTCAACTTTTATTTTTTTATTATTACTTAAATCATTTAGAATATCAATGGAACGATATCCACTTTTAGAAAAATCTTTGGTATAAAATTCTAATACTTCATGTTCTTCTAAATATTCTTTAACATATTCTCCATAACTATCTGAAATCGTATTATCTGGAGTTTGTCCTTTAGCAAGAGAATCTCCCAAAGATAAATAATATATTTTTTTATCTCTTGTTATAAAAAATATAGATATCAGAAAAACTCCCGATATAATAAAACCAATAAGTAACTTATACCTTCTTTTCAAAATAATCACCCCAAAATAAAAATAGTATTAATTACAATACTATTCTATTTCTTCAAGTGTTATTTTAGCACCAAGTTTTTTTAATTTATCAACAATGTTTTCATATCCACGCAAAATATATTCTGCATGATTTATAATCGTTGTTCCGTCTGCTATTAAACCCGCAATTACAAGAGAAGCTCCAGCTCTTAAATCAGTTGCACTTACAACTTTACCAATAAGCTTTGTACATCCATTTATAGCTGCTTTAGAATTAGATAAAACTTTTGTATTTGCTCCCATCAAATTTAACTGCTCTAAATTTAAAAATCTATTTTCCCAAATAGTTTCATTAATAATAGATTCTCCATTTGCCTGAGTTAACAATGTTGCCATAGGTTGCTGCAAATCAGTTGGAAATCCAGGATAAACTTGAGTTTTAATATTTACCGGATTAATCAAAGCTGGAGCACTTATATTTATTAAATCAACACCTATTTGCATTGGTATACCAGCTTCCTCTAACTTTGAAATCAAAGACTCAACATGATCAGGTATAATATTTTTAATAGTTACTTTATTTCCTATGGCACTTGCTAAAATCATATAAGTTCCAGCTTCAATATAATCAGGAACAACCTCATGAAAACACGAATGTAAATAATTAACACCTTCTATTTTTATTTCACTCGTTCCTGCTCCAGTTATTTTGGCTCCCATATTGTTTAAGAATGTTGCTACATTAACAATATGAGGTTCTTTTGCTGCATTAGTAATTATTGTAGTCCCTTTTGCTTTTACAGCTGCTAACATAAGATTAATTGTTGCACCAACAGATGCAAAATCCAAATTAATTTTAGCACCCCTTAATTCATCAGCTGTTATAGTAAATAAATTATCTTTTTCTTTAACTTTAGCACCCATTAATTTAAAACCTTTTATATGCAAATTAATTGGTCTTGCACCTATTAAGCATCCACCAGGAAAATATATTTCAACTTTTTTACATCTGCCAAGTAAAGCCCCCATAAAATAATAAGATGCTCTTAACTTTTTAGCTATAGCTTCAGGAATCAATTTATTTTCAATATTTTCTGCGTTAATTTTCATAACATCATCTTTTTTTTCTATTTTTGCACCAAGATAGCTTAAAATACTATCAAGTGCATTAATATCTGATATATCTGGTACATTAGCAATACTAACTTCTTCATCACATAAAATAGCTGCAGGAATAAGTGCTACAGCACTATTTTTTGAACCACTAATCTTAATTTCACCACTTAATTTTTTTCCACCTTCAATTATTATTCTATGCATTTTACTCCTCCACACTTTATTTTATTATTAAATTTTAAAAAAGTGATTAATTAGCCCTATTTTTCGACCCAATTAATAAATTATTATAATGAACTCTTTTTTTTAAAGCATCCTCTCCTGATTTAATTATTATTCTAGGATCATATACATCTTTATCATATTCTAAAAAACTTCTAACTTTATCTGACCATGCCTTTTGTAAATCAGTATTTATATTTATTTTACATACTCCACAAAAAATTGCAGTTTTAATTTTATTATCGCTTAAAAAACTTGCTCCATGAAGAACTAATGGTATTTTAGTTTCTTTTTCAATCAAACCCAAAAGTTCAAAATTTAAATTAACATCTTCCCTATAAATTCCATGATAATTACCTATAGCCGGAGCCAAAGAATCAACACCAGTTTGTATTACAAACTTATTAACATCCTCTAAATTTGTACAAGTTCCACCCTTACTAAAACTACCTAATTCAGCTTCTACAGTTACATTTTTATATCTAGCATAATTAACTACTTCACTTGTTATTTCTATATTTTTTTCTAAATCATGCTTTGAGGAATCTATCATAACTGAAGTAAAACCAGAATCTATAGCAGTTTTACACTCACTAAATGTTGATGCATGATCTAAATGCAAAACTACAGGAATAGTTATTTTTAAATCAATAATGAGTGCTTTTACTACACTATAAACAACTTTATAGCCTCCAAAATAATCAACTGCACTTGGTGTTACCGCTAATATAACAGGTGATTTATCTAAATTGCACGTTTCTAAAATAAATTTTGTCCATTCCAAATTATTTATATTGTATGCAGCAACTGCATATCCATTTTTTAATGCATCTTTTAATAATATCTCGCTATTTACTAACATTTAATCCACCTTCTATGCTAATTCTATTACATTTTTTTATTATAGTCAAAGAAAAACACTAAGATTTACATCCTAGTGCTTATTATTATTATTATTATTATTATTATTATTATTTTATCTTTGTTTTTACATTCTCTTTAGTTTGATCAGCATCTACATAGTATTCACTAACTATTTTTCCACCCTCTTCAATAACTTCTTCATATGTTCCTGTTATAACATCAGCAACTATGATTTCAGTTATCACTTCTGTAGTCTCTTTTGTACTTTTAGTTGTATCGCTATTATTTTTGTTAGAAGTTTCTTTTGTAGTATTACTAGTTTCATTACTACTAGTAGAAGTTTCTTTAGTATTTTTTTTACCTTCAGTTATAGCCACATATGTCTCTTTTGAAACACTTGTAGTTGGTGTATTAATTTGTTCTTGTTCTGTTTTTATTTCTTTTCCGCCCTTATCAACTACAACCTTTTTCTTCTCCGTTGTGCTTTCTATCTTTTCAGCTTTTTTAGCATCTTCTTTATTATATCCACTTGTATAAGGTGTTTTATATCCATAATTTCCATCTTTTTGCGCTTCCTCTAAATCTTTAGTTTTATCTATACCATTTTTTGCTACAACCTCTTCAGAAAAAGCAGTACCACGTGTACCAGCTAATTTAGATATTTTATCTAAATCATTTAATTCATCTTTAGATAAATCATTTGAAAATAAAGGATTATTTACCATAATTTGAGTCAAAACGGCCCACTCATATCCATCACATACTTTTTTTGATTCATTTATCTTATTTTGAATTTTAACTACAAATTTATAATACTTTTCAGCATATTTTTCACGGTTTTCTTCATTATTTTTCTTTAATGCTTTTAAATAATTATTAACAATATTAGAAAGTTCAAATGCATCTTCTTTTGTAATTACACTTTTCTTATCAATATCTGACATAAACATGTATGCATGAATCAATTTTTTTGAATCTTTTTTATTAACCCAATTAACTACATAATCATTTAAAATATCAGTTAAAGAGATAAATATTGTCTGTAACTTTTTAAACTCGGTTTTTTCACCAGAAAGATCTAAATTTGCATATTTTCCATTTATAAGATAAATCAAATTAACTATTTCATCAACTGATAAATCTTTATTAGATAATTCATATATTTCCTTAGCTCTTTTTATAACTTCTGATTTATCATTTATATCAAAATCATCAGATAAATTTAAGTTACTATTCTGATTAGTAGATACACTTACACTAGTTGTATTACTTACATTATCAGTGTTATTTTTATTTTTTCTATTTCTAACTACTCCAATTGTTGTACCAGATGATGCTAGTAAAACAAGTGCAGTAACAATAGATGTTATTTTCTTTCCTAATGAATTTGTTTGCTTATATGTATTTTTCATTCAAATATCCCCCTTTTGTTTGAATGCCGTATATATTATCACAAAATCTTATTTATGTCAATAGAATTATTGAATATCCAAATAAAACTAAACTACCAAACAAAAAAGCTAATTTACCAATTTTTTTGGATAATACTTTACCTAATATAAACCCTAAAAATGTAAAAAACATACTTACAAAGCAAAATATAATAGCAGATAATATAACATCACTATAAAAAAAACTTAATCCAAACCCAACTGAAAAACTATCAAAACTAACCGAAAAAGCAAATAAAACTATTCCAATTATATTAAGTTTTCTTAATTTGACTTCTTCGTTAAAATAATTAATAAACATGTCTATAGATATAAGTAAAAATATACAAAATAAAATATATTTAGGTTTAATAAAAGTATACTCAAATAATGGTATTCCAACAATATTTCCTATAACTGGCATAATAAAATGAAATAAACCTGTTATAAATGATGTTATAATTATAGTTTTTTTACTTACTTTTTTTATACCATAAGAAAAAGCCAATGTAAATGCATCCATACTAAGTGCAATACCTATTAATATAATATTGATAATCTTTAATCACCTTCTATATTATATTATTACATTTAGTTTAAAAATATTTTTCTATTATTTCTTTTATAAATGATTTATATTCAATATCACTAGAATTATCAGTTTCTTCTGCTTCTAAAAGGCATAATGGAGGAAATAATACACACCACCAATTATCACCTTCACCTTCACCTAAAGTAACTAATAAAGATTCATACTTTCCAGCTTCATAAGTAATACCTTTAAAAGTTTTTTCAGGAAAATAATGCATACCATAATCTATTTTATATGAATAATCTTCTTCTTTCATCTCTTTAGATAATATATCATTAAAATTATTAATATTAGTTGTAATTAAATTTCTAGCATGATTAATACTTTTAGAATCCTTTAATAAATCATATAATTCTTTTTGCATTTTCTCTTTTACATTTTCTTTTATCTTTTGGTCTTTAATTGAATTACTATTTGCAAGAACTCTAAATCTAATAGCAAATGAAGGAATTTTAACTTCTTCATTTTTCTTATTATATATAACGAATATCATTAAAAAAGCCATAAATATAAGTACAATTTTTTTCATATAAAAATCACCCTCTATTAATTAGTGAGTGATTTTTAATAATTATATACAAAAACAAACCTATCTTTAAAAGACAAATCTTTTTCTATATCGACACTTATATTTTTAAGATACTTATGTGCCAATATTTCTATATCTTTACCTTGTCTTTCTCCAATCTCAAATGCTATTAAAAACTTATCATTTAAAACTTTAGATGCATCTTTTAATATACTCTCATAATATTCAAGTCCATTATTTTTAGCATATAATGCTATATGAGGTTCATTATTTTTAACTATATCTTCAATTTCTTCATCTTCTTTTATATATGGTGGATTACTTACTATTACATTTACTTTAATATTGTTTTTTATATAAGGCTTTAACATATCCCCTTGAAATAAAGTTACTTTTGCATTATTTCTTTTTATGTTGTCTATAGCTACCAAAAGAGCTTTTTTACTAATATCAGATGCATATATATGGCAATTAAGCTTTTTAGATAAAGTAACAGCTATTGCACCACTACCTGTTGCTACATCTGCTATATTAGGGTTACTAAACACCTGGATTCGTTTTAACACATGTTCAACTAGTTCCTCAGTTTCTCTTCGTGGGATCAAAACATCTTTATTAACCTTTAATAAGTATCCGTAAAAATCAACATCACCAATTATATATTGAACAGGCTCCCCATCATTTAATCTTTTTATAGCATTATCTAAATTACCTTTATAGTATTTTTTTAAATATTCTATACTTTTATTATTCATACTTTATTTCCTAACTATTATTTATAAATTAAAAAGAGAGATTACTCTCCAGCTAATTTTCTTCTTTGATCTTCAGTAATTAAAGCTTCTATTACATCATCTAACTTACCATTCATAACTCTATCAAGTGAATTTGTAGTATAACCTATTCTGTGATCCGTTACTCTGTTTTGAGGATAATTATATGTTCTTATCTTTTCAGATCTATCACCAGTTCCTATTTTATTTCTTCTTTCAGAACCTAACTTTTCTTCTTGCTGTCTTAACATAAGATCATATACTCTAGATTTTAATATTTTAATAGCTTTTTCTTTATTTCGTATTTGAGATCTTTCTGTCTGTGAATAAACAACTATTCCAGTTGGAATATGAGTTAATCTAACAGCTGAATCCGTAGTATTTACTCCTTGCCCACCACAGCCAGAAGAACGAGTAATATCAACTCTAACATCATTCATATCTAATTCAAAATCTATATCATCAACCTCAGGCATCACAAGTACAGTTGCAGTTGATGTATGAACTCTTCCTTGAGATTCCGTAAGTGGTACCCTTTGAACCCTATGTGCACCTGATTCATATTTTAATTTTGAATATGCACCAGTACCTTTTACCATAAAAGATATTTCAGAAAAACCTCCACTTGTTCCTTGAGTACTTTCCAAATCCTCTATTTTAAAACCTTGTCCTTCAGCATATCTTACATACATATTATACAAATCACCAGCAAAAATATTAGCCTCATCACCACCTGCTGCACCTCTTATCTCAACAATAATATTTTTATTATCATTAGGATCCTTTGGTAAAAGAAGTATTTCAAGTTGTCCTTCTAAATCTTTTTGCTTTTTTTCTAGTTTTTCTATCTCTTCTTTAGCAAATAATTCAAATTCCGGTTCTTTTTCTAACTCTTTGGCTTCTTCATATTCTTTTTTTATTTTCAAATATTCATTATAACATTCTATTATTTCAGATAAATCAGATTGTTCTTTAGATAATTTCATAGTTTTATTAACATCTTTTATAACTTCAGGCTTAGTTAGTTCTTCAGTTATAACTTCATTTCTTTTTTTTATATTTTCTAATCTTTCAAACATTTTATTCCTCTAATTCATCTTCAGATACTATTGCTAAATCATCTAAGTCATCTAAATCATCATCAACATCATCAAAATCAGCTTCATCAGAAACTACAGCGTCATCTTCATTACCTTCTACAATTTCTTCATCTTCCTCTTCTACCTGTTCATCTTCTTCATCATCTACTACTGTCTTAACGCAATGAAATTCCTTTAAATCCCATTCGGCTGAATCAAGTAAAATAAATCTTTTATCAGTTGTAAGTGTAGTATAAAAATCACCTATCATATCCATCATATTATCTTCACTTATCTTAAGCAAATCACATACTTCTTTTAATAATAAAGGAGTAGTTTTAGGCTTTTTATCTAATTTTAATAAATCATATGCTATATCAGTATATGAAAGTAATTCTAACTCTTCTAATGGCATTTGTCTAACATTCATAATTATCCTCCTACATTTTTTCTGGTGCACTAACACCTACTAAGTTCAAAGCATTTTTAATAGTTATTCCAACAGATTTAATTAATGCTAAACGCTCTTTTGAAATATTAATATCATCAGTTAATATTCTATGCTTTCCATAATAATTATGGAACATACTTGCAAGTTCATACACATAATTAGTAATTAAATGAGGTTCTTTTTTTATTGCAGCATTACAAACTACAGAACTAAATTCATAAACCTTTAATATAAGTTGTTTAGAATCCTCATCTTTTATATTATTTATATTTGTATTAATACTAATGTTTTTATTATTTGCATCATCTAATATAGAACATATTCTAGCATGAGCATAACCTACATAAAAATATGGATTTTCATTAGTTTTCTTTAAGGCAAGATCAATATCAAAATCCATCTGACCATCTAAAGATCTCATTGCAAAAAAATATCTTGCAGCATCACTACCTATTTCACTAACTAGCTGTGAAATAGTTATGTTATCACCCATTCTTTTACTCATCTTTACAATTTCTTTATTTCTTAAAAGTCTAACCATTTGTAAAAGTCTAACTTCTAACTTATCTTTATCATAACCTAAAGCTTCAATACTAGCTTTTAACCTTGATACATAGCTATGATGATCCGATCCAAAAACATCTATTAAATAATCATAGCCTCTGTCAAACTTATCTAAATGATATGCTATATCAGGAACTAAATATGTATAACTTTTATCAGTTTTAATTAATACTCTATCTTTATCATCACCATACACTGTTGTTTTAAGAAATACTGCATTGTCTTTTTCATATAGCAAATTACTTTCTTTAAATATTTTTAAGCACTCTTCTATTCTTCCTTTAGCTCTAATTTTCTTTTCAGATGTCCAAACATCAAATGTAACACCAAAATCAGACAAATCTTTTTTTATAATTTCTAGTAAATAATTAACAGCAGTTTCTTTAAAAAATTCTATATCACTATTTATTTTTTCATCATTATATTTATCTTTTATAATTTTTGCAAGATTAATTATTTCATTCCCATAATAACCATCTAAAGGCATTTCTTCTTTTAAACCGCATAATCCTTTATATCTTTCTTTTAAAGATATACCCAAATTATTTATTTGATTACCAGCATCATTAATATAATATTCCTTAGTAACATCAAAACCAGAAAAAGACATAATATTAGCTAAATTAGAACCATAAGCAGCACCACGTGCAGTACCCAAATGTAATATACCAGTGGGATTAGCACTTACAAATTCAATATTTATTTTTTTATTATTTCCAATATCTGACCTACCATAATCTTTATCTTGTTCTATTATTTTTGATATTCCGCTAAAAACATATTCATCTTTAAGAAAAATATTAATAAACCCAGGAGATGCCACCATTATTTTTTCAATATTTTGATTGCTACTTAAAATAGATACTATACTATTAGCTATATTCACTGGATTATCTTTTAGTATTTTAGTTAATTTCATAGCAATATTACTAGAAAAATCACCATTTTCCCTATTTTTTGGCACTTCAATTACAATATTATCTACTTCATAATCTATAGATAATTTTTTTAAAGCTTCATATATTAAATTTCTAACATTTTCTTTTAGATTCATTATAAATCTCTCCATTCCAAATTATACATAAAACTATCACTAAACTCATCATTCATATATAAATCATATTCTATTAATACACAATTATCTTTAATAATAAGATTTTTAGTTTCTGTTTTAAGATTAAGTTCTAAATTTAAATTTTTAATAAAATATTTAGTCATTAAAAACTTATTTTTCTCAAACTCTAAAGATATTTTTAAGTTATCATTTTCTCTATTTATAAACACTTTATTATTATCTACTCTAATTTTAACAATAATATTATCTTGATTATAAATTATAGTATTATCATTTTTAATTCCTTTTATATCTTTTATAGTTTCATTTTGCTCACTTGATTTAATACAATAACTAATAATTATTTTTGACATAAAAAACACCTTTAAAATTTTTCTAGCAACAATATAGCATAGATAATTAAAAAGGTCAACAAAATACTAATATTTTATGCTTTTTTAGCAATACTAAAATTAGAAAGAAGGCGATTTATTTTGAAAAAGGTATATTTTCTATGCAAATTAACAATCGCTTTAACACTTATATTTTGTACATGTTATACTACATTATTTTTATGTGCAAAATTAAGTAATAAAATAGATATAAAAAATTCTAATAGTATATATATGTATGATAAGAATAATAAAAGTTTTTACGAAGGAAATAATGGTACAAGAAAATGGGTAAAATTAAAAGATATATCAAAACAATTAATTAATGCAACAATATACTCAGAAGATAAAAACTTTTATGAACATAATGGATTTGATATACCAAGAATCATAAAATCTAGTTTCATAAATATTAAATCTAAAGATTTAAAAGAAGGTGCATCAACTATAACACAGCAATATGCAAGAAATTTATTTTTAACTTTTGAAAAAACATGGGAAAGAAAAATAAAAGAAGCTTGGTATGCCTTTAAATTAGAAAATGAATATTCAAAAGATGAAATATTAGAGGGTTATTTAAATACTATTAATTATGGAAATGGAATACTTGGAATAGAAAATGCATCATTATACTATTTTAATAAATCAGCTAAAGACTTAAATTTAGCTGAAAGTACTATGCTTGCTGGAATTCCAAAATCTCCAAATAATTATTCACCTTTAAATGATGAAAAAGCAGCTATTAAAAGGCAGAAAACAATTCTTAATTCATTAGTTAAAAATAAAATAATTACAAAAGATAAAATGAAAGATGCTTTAAATACAAAACTTATTTATTATGGTAAAAAAGAAAATTTAAATCTATCAACTATTATGTATTATCAAGATGCAGTTATACGAGAATTGCAAGATTTAAAAATAGTAAGTGATAAAACAATAAGACAAAGTGGGCTTAAAATATATACATCCCTTGATATTGCAGCTCAAAGTGCATTAGAAAATAGTATTAAAACTAATTTGGAGACAAAAGAACAGATGCAAGCATCTTCTATAGTTATGAATCCTAATAATGGTGAAATAATTGCTTTAACTGGTGGGAAAAACTACTCAAAATCACAATATAATAGAGCTGTTCAATCAAAAAGACAAGTAGGTTCTACTATGAAACCAATTCTTTATTATTCAGCGCTTGAAAACGGTCTTACAGCTTCAACAACTTTTCTTAGTAAACCAACTACTTTTTCATTAAATAATAATTTAACATACTCACCTAGTAATTATGCAAATGTATACCCAAATGATAAAATTACTATGGCACTTGCTATAGCATACTCAGATAATATATATGCTATTAAAACACACCTTTTTTTAGGAGAAGATACACTTGTTAAATATGCAAAGAAAATGGGGATAAAAAGCAAATTAGAAGCTAATGCATCACTTCCTCTTGGAACAAATGAATTAAGTATAATGGAATTTGTAAGTGCATATTCAAGTTTAGCTAATAGTGGATATAAAGTAGAAAGTCATTTAATTAGAAAAGTAGAAGATGCCTCAGGTACAGTATTGTATGAATATAAAAATAATAAAGATAAAATATTAAATGAGTCATATACTTATATTCTAAATGAATTATTAGCAAATACATATGATGTAACACTTAAAAGTTATACATCGCCTACATGTGCCTCTATAGCAACTAAATTAACAAAGAAATATGCCGTCAAATCTGGTACAACAGATTATGATTTATGGACTGTTGGATATAATCCGGATGTTATAGTAGGAGTATGGACAGGCTATGATGATAATAGAAAATTAACAAGTAAAGAGCTTAAATACTCAAAAAATATATGGGCAGATACTATAGAAAATTACTTAAGAGAAAAAGAAGAAAAATGGTATGATAAACCTAGTGATGTAGTTGGTGTTTTAACTGACTTAAATACCGGAAAAGTTGCAACAAATGAATCTAAACTAAAAAAAATACTATATTATGTTAAAGGAAGTGAACCAGGTAATTCTTCTAATTCAAAAAATAAAAATAAAACAAAAAAAAACAACTAAGAAATGATATAAACCTTAATAAGGCAACATCAAAACAGTTGTTTTTATTATTAATTTTTTTCTTCCTTTAAATTATCAGATAAAGCTTTTTTTAACTCTTCTTTATTCATAGAACTATAGCCTTTAATATTTTTTTCTTTAGCCATTTCTTTTAATTTAGATATATTAACATCATCTAACATATCATCTTCTGGCATTTTTCCATTTTCTGCTAAATAATCAATTTGTTCTTTAGTTAATGTTTCATGCTCTATTAAATTAGTTGCAATTAAATCAAGTAAATCTCTATTTTTTTCAATAATCTTTTTAGCTTTTTCATAACATTCGTTAATTATTTTTCTAACTTCATTATCTATTTCTAAAGCAACTTGATCAGAAAAGTTTCTATTTTTATTATAATCTCTTCCTAAAAATGAACTTCCTTCAGGTGTTTCTAATTGAACAGGTCCTAAAGTTGACATTCCATATTCTGTTACCATACTTCTTGCTATTTTAGTAGCTTTAGAAAAATCATTATGAGCACCAGTTGTTATCTCTCCAAAAACAACTTCTTCTGCTACACGTCCTCCTAAAAGACCCATAATTTGTTCTAATAATTCTGTTTTAGTAGCAGTATATTTTTCTTCTTTTGGAAGCATTAAATTATACCCACCAGCTTGACCTCTTGGAATTATAGTAACTTTCTGTACATCATTTGCATCATCCAATTTGATACCTAATACTGCATGCCCGGCTTCGTGGTATGCAACAAGTTTCTTTTCTTTAGCTGTATACTTTTTAGTTACTTTTGCAGGTCCCATAATAACTCTATCTATAGCTTCATCTATTTCATTCATTGTAATTGCATTTTTTTCTCTTCTAACAGCTAAAAGAGCAGCTTCATTAAGTAAATTTTCTAAGTCAGCACCTGAGAATCCAACAGTTCTTTTTGCAATACTATCTAAATGAACATTTTTAGATAGTATTTTATTTCTAGCATGTACTTTTAATATTTCTTCTCTTGCTTTTTGCTCTGGAAGGGCAACAGTAACTTGCCTATCAAATCTTCCTGGCCTTAAAAGTGCTGGGTCAAGTACGTCAGGTCTATTAGTTGCAGCGATAATTATAATTCCTTCATTAGCTCCAAACCCATCCATTTCAGTTAATAACTGGTTTAAAGTTTGTTCTCTTTCATCATGACCTCCACCTATTCCAGTACCACGTTGACGACCTACAGCATCTATTTCGTCTATAAATATTAAACATGGTGCATTTTGTTTTGCTTGTTTAAACATATCTCTAACACGACTTGCTCCAACACCAACATATAATTCAACAAAATCAGAACCAGATATGAAATAAAATGGTGCTTTAGCTTCACCTGCAACTGCCTTCGCAAGCAGTGTTTTACCTGTTCCAGGTGGACCTACTAATAAAACTCCTTTAGGTATTCTTGCACCTAATTTTTGAAATTTCTTAGGATATTTTAAGAAGTCAATTAATTCTTGTAACTCTTCTTTTTCTTCTGGTAATCCAGCTACGTCTTTAAAAGTTACTCTACCATTATCTGGATTTAATTTAGCTTTACTTCTTCCAAAATCCATAGAACCTTTCTGACCATTAAGCTGCTTAGTAAAAAACCAAAATGCAATACCTATTATAAGTAAATATGGTGCAACATTCATAAGAAATAAATACCATGTACTAGCAGATGGATCAGATTTTGAAACTATTTTAAAATCTTTAACTTTACTAGATTCAACTATTTCATTAATAACAGTATCAGATAATGGTGTTCTAACACTAAACGTTTCTCCTTCTTTAGCATCTTTAAGTTTACCTGTTATTTGATAAGTATAAGCAGCCGTACTAGGAGTTATAACCACTTCTTTTACATTATTATTTAAAAGAGCCTTATTAAACTCATTATAACTTAATTCCTTATTTGTACCACCTGTCATACTATAAAAAAACATTATTGAAATAGCAATTAATAAAAGTAATGCATAGGGAAAAGCTCCCTTTTTTATATTTTGACTATTTTGTTTCATCTTTTAATCCTCCTTTTGATACTTTAATATTATATCATACTTTCCTTGTTTTGACCTATCATATTTTGACTTCTTAATTCCAGGTATCCATAAGATATTATTATTTGAATCTACTAATACTGGATAATTCTTTCTTTTTTCTACCGGAATTTTTTCATCTATAAAAATATCTTTGATTTTTCTTTTTCCATTTAGATTTAATACTTCGATAACATCCCCATCCATTTTATTTCTTACATATAATGGAAATAAAACCTCATCTTTTTTTAACATAATAACATAATTTGATTTATCTTCTAAGTTAGATATTTCCTTTATACAATATCCATTCGGTAAAGATATATAATTATCAAATAAAAAGCAGTAATTATTATATATTTTTTCTTTGTCAAAATATATCTTATTATAAGACTTTATTAAATTAATTTTATTAGGTAGTTTAATTATAATATTTGGTTTTTCATAATTAACTACTCTTATTATTTGATTGACGTGAGAATTATTAATCTTTTTTATATTATCTTTATAATAAATAAATAAATATTTCATAATAACACGTTTTATAATTAGATTGTCTTCACTTTTTAAAAGAGAAATATCTATATAATTATCTTTAAATACTTTTGAAAAAACATCTTCAACGCTTTTATTTATATATAATTCATTTTCCTTTATATTTAATGAAAAATCAAGAAATTTCATATGAACATTTTTATTTTCTTTTTTTAATATTGGTAATATATATTTTCTATATCTATTTCTAGTGTAAGAATCTGAAGCATTGGTTTTATCAATCGCATAAGAAATGTTATTTTTTTTACAATAATTTAATATATCATCTTTACTTATGTACAATAATGGTCTTACTATTTCATAACAATTTCTTTTACTGATTAATGATATACCACCATATCCCATCATACTAGAGCCTCTAGTTAATCTCATTAATATTGTTTCAATTAAATCATCACCATGATGTGCTGTAAATAAATATCTTGAATTATATTTTTTTATTACTTTATCAAAAAAATTATATCTTATATTTCTTGCTTCTTCCTCTGTAAATTTATCATCTTTATATGATGTGATTTTCATATATTCAAATGTTATATTATTTTTAATGCAGTACTTTTCTAATTTTTCTTTTTCTAAATCACTTTCTTTTCTATGATTATGATGAACATGTGCACAAACTAAGTTAGATGCATCAAACCTATTTTTCAATATATCTAATAAAGTCATTGAATCAGGTCCATAGGAAACTGCTACAATAAGCTTATTATTACAAGTTATATTTAAGGTATCTAAAAAATTTAACACTTCATTCATCAAAATCACCTAGAACATATTGTATCACAAAAAAAATAAAATGTTATATATTATATAGCATTTTAATAATTTTTAAATTTAAGTTACTTTATTTCTAAATTTAAATTTTTAATTTTTTTATTATTTATATCCCCATCGCTAAATATAAAATTTCTATAAATTATTTTAGCTAAAGGTTTTTTTATATCACACCATGTTGTTAAATAATATTCAAAATCTTTAACAACTAATTTATAACTGCTTGGTATATTTAATTTCTCAGGTTCTATAGATGAAACTATAACCTTAATATTATTATTTTCAATTTCCTTAAACCCACTTTTATTTTCATTTTCAATAAATCTTTTAGATACACAAAAAAGTACATCATCATTTACCATCAATAAATCTTTACAGTAACTTTCTAAATTACGGTCATATAGTTCTTTATTTATTTTTTTTCTTTTTTTATACATTTAAATCCCCCTAATAAAACTTGAAAAATATATTATCAAAAAAAATTAAGAAAGTCAATTTAGACTTTCTTAATCAACTAGTTGTTCTTCTAAAACATCTAACGCATCATCTTCAACTTGATCACTTTCTAAAGAATATTTAACATTAGAATAGTGTTTTGATCCTGTACCAGCTGGGATTAGTTTACCAATTATAACATTTTCTTTTAATCCTGTTAAATTATCAACTTTTCCTTTTATAGCAGCATCAGTTAATATTCTAGTAGTTTCTTGGAATGATGCAGCAGATAAGAACGAATCAGTTTCAAGTGATGCTTTAGTAATACCAAGCATTATTGGACGACCTGTAGCTGGCTTTTTACCCATAATAATAGCTTCTTTATTAACTCGAGTAAATTCATGCATAGAAACAAGCTTTCCAGATACTAATTCAGTATCACCACCATCAACGATTTTTATTCTTGCGATCATACGACGAGCAAGTATTTCTATATGCTTATCAGAAACATCAACACCTTGTGATTTATAAACTTTTTGAACCTCTGATAATATATAATTTTGAGCGGTAATAGGATCAGTTACTGCAAGTAATTCTTTAGGACTAATAGAACCAATATTAAGTTTATCACCTGCTTTTACATAATCACCTTTTTCAACACACAATTTCACACCATAATTTGTTGTGTGCTCTCTTGACTCTACATCATTTGTAATTTCAATTTTATATTTACCGTTTAACTCATCTATTTTAGTAATTTTACCATCTATTTCTGCTATTGTAGATTTTGCTTTTGGCATTCTAGCTTCAAATAATTCTTGTACACGAGGTAAACCTTGAGTAATATCAGCACCAGATGCAACACCACCATTATGGAATGTTCTCATTGTAAGCTGTGTACCTGGTTCACCAATTGATTGAGCGGCCATAATACCAACAGCTTCACCAATTTCAACTAAATTCCCTGTTGCTAAGTTTATACCATAACAGTGCTTACATATACCATTTTCTGTTTTACAAGTAAGTGCTGTTTTAATTTCAACTTCTGTAATTCCTGCTTTATCAATTTTGTCTGCAATAGGTTCAGTAATTAATTCATTTTTATCTATTATCAATTCTTTAGTTTCTGGATTAACTACCTTTTTATTAGTAAATCTACCAACTATACGTTCATGTAAACTTTCTATTACAGTATCAGCATTATCATCTATAAATGCTTTTACAGTAACACCTTGTATAGTACCGCAATCCTCTTCCCTTACAATAACATCTTGAACAACGTCAACTAAACGTCTTGTCAAATATCCAGAGTCAGCTGTTTTTAAAGCTGTATCAGCATTACCTTTACGAGTACCATGAGTTGATATAAAGTATTCAGATACAGATAACCCTTCAACAAATGAAGATGTAACAGGAATTTCAACAGGTTCCCCATTTGGTTTAGCAAGTAGTCCACGCATACCAGCCATTTGGTTATACTGACCAATAGAACCACGAGCTCCAGAATTAACCATCATCATAATAGGATTATCAGTTAATGTTATAACTTTTTGTTTTAATTCTTTTTCAACTTCGCTTGTAGTATTATTCCATACTTCACATACCTTTTCGTAACGTTCTCTTTCGGTAATTAAACCTCTTCTATATTGTTTATTTATTGTATCTACAACTTTTTGTGACTTATCAATAATTTCATTTTTATGTTCACTTTTTACAACATCAGCAATTGAAATTGATATACCAGATAATGTCGAATATTTAAATCCTAAGTTTTTTAATTTATCTAGATAAATTGATGTTTCAGTTGTTTTATAACGTTTAAATACTTGAGCTATTATCTTTTTTAAATCTCCCTTAGCAAAAGGCTTAACAAGTTCTTTTTTCTTTATTTCTTCTGGAATATTAGAACCTTTCTTTATGAAATGCTCCATAGGTGTAAAACTTGTATAATTAACTTTTGAAGGCTCATTTATATATTGGAAACCGTCTGGCAATATTTCATTAAATAATAATTTACCAACTGTTGTTACTAAATACATTTCTTTTTGTTCTTCAGTAAATATTTTGTATTTAAATGATTTTGCTGGAATAGCAATTCTTGTATGTAATGAGATTTCTCTTCTTTCATATGCTCCAATTGCTTCATTAGTATCTTTAAATACTCTACCTTCTCCTTCTTCACCAGCTTTTTCAGTAGTTATATAATAATTTCCAAGTACCATATCTTGTGATGGTGTAACGATTGGTTTACCATCTTTTGGATTTAAGATATTATTAGCACTAAGCATTAAGATTCTTGCTTCAGCCTTTGCTTCTTCGGAAAGTGGAATATGAACTGCCATTTGGTCACCATCGAAGTCAGCATTAAATCCTGCACAAACAAGTGGATGTAATCTAATTGCTTTACCACTTACTAATTTAGGTTCAAAAGCCTGAATTCCTAATCTATGAAGTGTTGGAGCACGGTTAAGCATAACTGGATGTTCTTTTATTACATCTTCAACAACATCCCATACTCTTTCATCTTGATTTTCAATCATTTTTTTAGCAGATTTTATATTATGTACAATTTCTCTTTCAACTAATCCATGAATTACATGTGGCTTAAATAATTCAAGTGCCATTTCCTTTGGAATACCACACTGATACATTTTAAGCTCTGGACCGACTGCAATAACTGAACGACCAGAATAATCAACACGTTTACCAAGTAAATTTTGACGGAAACGTCCTTGTTTACCTTTTAACATTGATGAAATTGATTTTAATGGACGATTAGATGGTCCAGTTACATTTCTTCCACGTCTTCCATTATCAAATAAAGCATCAACAGCTTCTTGTAACATTCTCTTCTCATTTTGAACAATAATTGATGGTGCATTTAGTTCAAGTAGTTTTTTTAAACGATTATTACGATTTATAACACGTCTATATAAATCATTTAAATCACTAGTTGCAAAACGACCACCATCTAATTGAATCATTGGTCTTAATTCAGGAGGTATAACAGGAAGTGCTGTTAATATCATCCATTCTGGTTTATTACCAGACTTAGAAAAAGAATCAAGAATATCAAGACGTTTTAAAAGCCTTGTTTTCTTTTGCTCTTGAGCACCATCTAATTCTTCTTCTATAGTTTTTATTTCGTCTTCAACGTTAATTTCTTTTAGTAGTTTAAGTATAGCTTCAGCTCCCATTCCTACTTCAAAAGAATTACCATATTTTTCATAATATGCTCTATATTCTTTATCAGATAATGTTTGTTTTTTTTCTAAAGGCGCTGAACCCGGATTAATAACTACATATGATACAAAGTATAAAACCTCTTCTAAATCTCTTGGAGACATATCAAGTACAAGTCCCATACGAGATGGAACACCTTTGAAGAACCATATATGAGATACTGGAGTTGCAAGCTCTATATGTCCCATACGCTCACGACGCACTTTAGACTTAGTAACTTCTACACCACATCTATCACATACGATATCTTTATATCTTAATCTTTTATATTTTCCACAAGAACATTCATAATCTTTAGTTGGTCCAAATATTTTTTCACAAAACAATCCATCTCTTTCTGGTTTTAAAGTACGATAATTAATTGTTTCTGGCTTTTTAACCTCACCATAAGACCATTCTCTAATTTGTTCGGGTGAAGCGATAGATATTTTAATACCTTCAAATTTATTAGCATCCATCATTATTCTTCACTCCCTTCATCTTCTATAGAATCATCACTCTCATCTAAATTATCCTCTAATTCAGATTCAAAATCATCCTCTTCTTCTTCATCTTCTTCTTCATCTTCTTCTTGATTTTCTAAATTAGAATTAGCTTTATTATTTAAAATTGATACATTATCTACTTCTTCTATTGATATTGGAGAAGATTCTTTATCTTCTTCTTCCTCTAAGGTTCTAACATCTATTTCTTTTCCATCTTCATTTATCATTGCGATATTTAATCCTAAAGCTTGGAATTCTTTTACAAGAACTCTAAAGCTTTCTGGAACACCAGCTTGATTAATTGGTTTTCCTTTAACTATAGATTCATACACTTTAACACGTCCTACTACATCATCAGACTTAATAGTTAATATTTCTTGAAGTACATGAGCAGCACCATAAGCATATAAAGCCCAAACTTCCATTTCACCAAATCTTTGTCCACCAAACTGAGCTTTACCACCTAGTGGTTGCTGAGTTACAAGTGAATATGGACCTGTTGCACGTGCATGAAGCTTATCGTCAACCATGTGATCTAGTTTGATCATATACATAACACCAACAGCAACACGATTATCAAATGGTTCACCTGTTTTACCGTTATATAGTATTGTTTTTCCATCAGAATCCATCTTAGCTTCTTCCATCATTTCTTGAATATCTTGCCAAGTAGCTCCATCAAATACAGGAGTTGCTGTATAAACACCAAGTTTTTTAGCAGCCATACCTAAATGCATTTCAAGAACTTGTCCTGGATTCATACGAGATGGAACACCAAGTGGATTAAGTAAAATGTCAACTGGAGTACCATCTGGTAAATATGGCATATCTTCTTGTGGAACTACAAGTGAAACAACACCTTTATTACCGTGACGCCCAGCCATTTTATCTCCAACTTGAATTTTACGTTTTTGAACTATATATACACGAATTTCCTTTGAAACTCCTGATGGAAGTTCATCAGAATCTTTTTTAGTATAAATTTTAATATCATGCACAATTCCAGCACCACCATGTGGAACACGCAATGATGTATCTCTAACTTCACGCGTTTTTTCACCAAATATTGCATGCAATAATTTTTCTTCTGAAGTAAGTTCTACCATTCCTTTAGGAGTTACTTTACCAACTAATATATCTCCTTCTTTAACCTCAGTACCTATTCTTATAATTCCATTAGCATCTAAGTTTTTACGAGCTTCTTCACTTACATTAGGAATATCACGTGTTATTTCTTCAGGTCCTAACTTAGTATCACGACACTGAATTTCATAATCTTCTAAATATATTGATGTTAATACATCTTCTTTAACCATTTTTTCGTTTAATATAACGGCATCTTCATAGTCGTAACCATTATATGTCATAAAAGCTACAACTAAGTTTTTACCTAATGCTACTTCGCCTTTATCAGTAGATGGACCATCTGCTATTACTTGTCCTCTTTTTACAGTGTCACCTATATGAACAATTGGTCTTTGATGATAACAAGTACCAGCATTTGATCCCTCAAAGTTCTTAAGTAAATATATATCTTTTGATTTCAAAGTTTTAACAACTATTTTTTTACCATCAGCATATTCTACAACACCATCAGATTTTGCTAATACAACTACTCCAGAATCTTTTGCTGCCTGAGCTTCAACACCTGTTGCAACTAATGCCGCTTCTGATTTTAATAATGGAAGTGCTTGACGCTGCATGTTACAACCCATAAGTGCACGTTTACCATCATCATGATCAAGGAATGGAATACAACTTGTTGTAACAGAAACTATTTGTTGTGGAGCAACATCTATATAATCTATTTCACCTGGCTTAGCTAGTATGTTTTCACCATTATGTCTAGCTGGGCAATGCTCTTGAATGATTTTATTTCCTTCCATATCTACTTTTGCTTGAACGATAATATGTCCATTTTCTTCATCAGCTGTTAAATAATCTATTTCGTCTTGCAAAATACCATCTTTTACTCTTCTATATGGAGTCATAATAAATCCATATTCATTTACTTTTGCATAATTTGCAAGTGAAGTAATAAGACCAATATTTGCACCTTCTGGAGATTCAATAGGACAAATTCTACCATAGTGTGATTCATTTACGTCACGAACTTCCATAGCTGCTCTATCACGAGAAAGTCCACCAGGCCCTAAAGCTGATAAACGTCTTTTATTATTTAATTCTGATAATGGATTTATTTGATCCATAAATTGTGATAATGGACTCGAGCCAAAGAATTCTTTTATAACAGCAGTTATAGGTCTTATATTTATAAGTGTTTTAGGAGTTGCTGTTTCTATATCCATAGTAGTCATTCTTTCTCTTATAACTCTTTCCATACGAGCTACACCAACTCTAAATTGATTTTGTAATAATTCACCAACTTGTCTTAAACGACGATTAGATAAATGATCTATTTCATCAATATAGCCTACATTTTGTAATAAATTTAGATAATATGAAACTGATGCATATATATCTGATATAGTTAACGTTCTTACATTAATTGACTGATCATTTCCTATAACTTTTATTATTTTTTCAGAGTCTAAAGGTGAATAAATATTAACAGTTTGAACCATTGTATGATCATCTAATTCTTTATTATCAGTTGCATCTATCATACCATATCCATTTTCTAATAATGGTTTAAATTTATCTAATTCTGCTTTTGTTAAAACAGTACCATTTTTAATTATGATCTCACCATCAACTACAACATCTTGAGCAATTTTTTGATTTAATAATCTGTCTATTATATTTAATTTTTTATTAAATTTATAACGTCCAACCTTTGCTAAATCATATCTAAAACTGTCAAAAAACCTTGTTATCAACTGATTTTTAGCACTATCTAACGTTGCAGGTTCACCAGGTTTTAATTTTTCATATATTTCAAGTAATGCTTCATCTGTATTCTTAGTTGAATCCTTACTTAAAGAATTTACTAAATATTCATCATTACCAAATACTTTTAATATATCTTCATCACTTGAAAGCCCAAAAGCTCTTAAAAACGCTGTTACAACTACCTTTCTATTACGATCAATTCTAACATCAACAACATCCTTACTATTTAGCTTATACTCAAGCCATGTACCTTTATTAGGTATTATTTGAGATGAAATAATAGAACGTCCATTTTTGTCTATTTCTCTTCCATAATATACGCTTGGTGATCTAACTAATTGAGATACTATAACACGTTCTGAGCCATTAAATATAAAAGATCCAGAATCTGTCATAACAGGCATATCTCCCAAAAAGATTTCCTGCTCTTTAACTTCACCAGTTTCATTATTAAATAAACGAGTTTGAACTTTTAAAGGAGCTGCGTATGTTGTTTTTTTCTCCTTACATTCTTTTATTGTATGTCTTGGTTCATCAAAAGAATATTCACCAAATTCTAATGATTGTGTTCCAGAGAAATTTTCTACTGGGCTTATTTCTTCTAGTACTTCCTTTATTCCTTCTTCAATAAACCAATTATATGACTTAGTTTGAACCTCTAATAACCCTGATAATTCTAAAGAGTTATTAACTCTAGAAAAATCTCTTCTTTCACGGTATTCATTTACTTTTCTTATCTTATAAGCCACGCGTTTCCACCCCTAAACTATAAATTTTTAAAGAACATGTCTAAAATTAAAGACATAGTACCAATTTAAAATATTACATAAAAAAGCTAGCATTGTCAATATATTTTTAAAAATTTGCTAAAAAAAGCACAAATATTTTTTTATATTTGCGCCTTTATAATATAAAATCCTTTTTTCTTTTTTATAACTTCAATTTTACTATAATACTTTTTCATATCTTTTATCAAAGAATCAGCCCCTTTATCTTTTCTAACAACAAGCCATACTTCTCCTTTTTCTTTTAAATAATCTTTTGCATTCATTACTATTTCATAAAGTTTTTTCTTACCAACTCTAATAGGTGGATTAGATAATATATAATCATATTTTCTATTTATGTTACAATATGCATCCGATACAAACACATTTGCACTTAATTTTTGTTCTTTAATTGCCATCTTAGATATATGAATAGCTCTTTTATTAATATCACACATATCTACATCAAATCCAAGTTTAGATGCATATGTTCCAATAGGACTAGCTCCACAACCAATATCAAGCAAACATTTTTCCTGTGGATAAGTATATTCGAATGTTTTTAATAACAATTCTGTACCAAAATCTAACTCCCCTTTTGAAAAAACACCATTATCAGTATAAAAATAATAACTAATACTGTGGATAACTGTATTTACTTTTTTTATCTCAGATTTTAAATTTTCATTGTTAACAAAATATTGATCCATATTTCCTCCATATAATTATTATTTTCTTATAAATTTTCTTAATGTACTATATTTATTATCACTCAAATTATAATGATCATATATTTTCAATAATTCTTCACCAAAGTATTGATTTTCACTATCTAAATCATAACATAATAATATTTTTTTAGCAATTTCTTCATTTATTGATAAATTAACTTTATCTAACAAGTCATAAGGTTTTTTTAACATATTTGATAACTGTAATGATGTACACATTTTAAACCAAAAAATTGCTAGCAAATATATATCAGCATTATATGTAAATTTACCCGAAGCATAATATTTATCACAACTAAGATCTAGAAAATCACGAAGCGATGTATTACAAGCAAATGCAAAATTTGGACCGACTTGCATATCTTCATAATCTAATAAACACACTTCATTTGTTTTGCTATTATACTTTAAGTTTCCACTACTTGAAAAATCTAAAGCACATATATCATTATCATGTAATTTTTTTAATATACATTCCAAATTTGATATACACTTTGAAATTGATTCAAAAGATAATTTACCATTGTCAGTATTATATGATAGATCATCATAATCAATATATTTAGTATATGTTTCTTGAACAAAACCATTTTTTACGTTATACCCATATGGAACAGTTAATCCATTAATCTTTTTAACATCACTTATTCTTTCTAATTTCCCCATTAACCTTATATTCTGATTATTAGATAGATGTTTATATTTTTTTATTATGGTATTTCCATCTTTTATCACTAATATCCTATTTGTATCTTTTAAAATTTTCATTTAATCATCACCCAAATTTAATAATTTAGATAGTATATTACATTTTTTAATTAAATAAGTCAATAAAAAAAGAAATCATAAAATGATTTCCATTAAATTAATTAAGCAAGTTCAACTGTTGCGCCAGCTTCTTCTAACTTAGCTTTAATATCATTTGCTTCATCCATTGATGCATTTTCTTTAACGTTTCCACCTTCATCAGCTAACTTCTTAGCATCCATTAATCCTAAACCAGTAATATCTCTAATTACTTTGATTACTTGGATCTTAGATGCACCTGCATCTTTTAATACTACAGTTGCAGAAGTTTTTTCTTCAACTGCAGCAGCAACTGGTGCAGCAGCTACAGCTACAGCGCTTGGATCAACACCAAATTCCTCTTTCATTTTGTCAACTAATTCTTTAACTTCAAGAATTTTCATTTCTTTTATTGCATCAATAATTTCTTGTGTACTTAGTTTTGCCATTATATTTTCCTCCTATTATATATTATTTTTCTTCTAAATTTTGACTATGTAAGTCAAGACATATAGCAACGTTTTTAACATGCTCCATCAAACCAGCAGCAAACATTGTAAGTAAACCATCTCTTGATGGAATAGTAGCTAATTCCTTTAATTCTTCTAAGCTAGTTTCTTTTCCATCTACAATTCCACCTTTTAACTCTAAAGCAGGATGATCTTTTGCAAACTCTGCTAAAACTTTAACTGGTGCTATAGAATCATCTGATGTTGCAATCGCAGATGGTCCTTCTAAACATTCATCTAAATTAATTGATATTTTATCAAATGCTCTTTTTGTTAATGTATTTTTATATACTTTATAAGATGCATTAGCATCACGTAATTTACGACGTAAATCAGTAATTTCAGAATCAGTTAATCCACGATAATCAAACAAAACAACACCACTTGCATTTTTTACACGATCAGCTATTTCATTTACTACTTCTTCTTTTTTAGCTATAATAGCTTTATTTGCCATTTATTTGCCTCCTTTACAATATAATAAGTACCTAAAAAGGTCTTCACTTGATACCAAATAAAGACCCTTAAAAACATATTTGTTTAAGTCCTCGGTAGGAATATAGTTACGCTTTTTTTAAGCTCCTACTGTCTTTGGTACCTATAATTAATTGCACTTTGCAATAACTACTACTTATAATATAATATTTATTATTATTTGTCAAATGAATCTAGGCTTACTTTAATTCCAGGACCCATTGTTGAAGCTAAAGAAACATTCTTCAAATATATACCTTTAGCTGCCTGTGGCTTTGATTTAATAATTACATCCATAAATGCTTTAATATTATCAGTTAAAGCATCTTCATTAAATGAAACCTTTCCAACTACAGCATGTACATTTGCATAAGAATCAGTACGATATTCAACACGACCCTTTTTAACATCTTCAACAGCTTTTTTAGTATCCATAGTAACTGTACCAGTCTTTGGATTTGGCATTAAACCTTTTGGCCCTAATACTTTACCTAATCTACCTAATAAAGGCATCATTTCTGGTGTTGCAATAATTACATCAAAATCAAACCAATTTTCTTTATCAATTTTTGTAATCATATTAACATCACCAACATAATCAGCACCAGCTTCTTGAGCTGATTTTGCAGCATCACCCTTAGCAAGTACCAATACCTTTTTAGATTTACCAGTACCATGTGGTAATACTATAGCGCCTCTTAACTGTTGATCATTTTTCTTAGTATCTAAGTTTAATCTAACTGCAATTTCAACAGTTCCATCAAATGAAGATACAGATGTTTCTTTTACCAACTTAACAGCTTCTTCAAGTGGATAAGATTTACCTTTTTCAATCTTATTCAAAGCCTCTTGATATTTTCTACTTTTCTTTTTCATTTTCTTACCTCCTTGTGGTTTATAGCGGATTGTCCTCCCACATAGACTTATCTATATGACGTTATTTATTTTTATATTAATCTTTGATTTCTATACCCATATTTTTAGCTGTACCAGCAACTATTTTTATAGCTTCTTCTACAGTATATGCATTTAAATCAGGTAATTTAATTTCTGCAATTTCTTTTAACTGTGCAGTTGTAATAGTTCCAACAATTTCAGAAGAACCTTTTGAAGAACCTTTTTTAATCTTTGCAACCTTCTTAATTAAGAATGCTGTTGGTGGAGTTAAGAATCTAAGTTCAAAACTTCTATCATCATAAACAGATATTTCAACAGGAACAATATCACCCATTCTATCTTTAGTTGCATCATTATATTTTACACAAAATTCACCAGAGTTAACTCCTAATGGTCCTAATGCAGTACCAACTGGTGGTGCAGGTGTAGCTTTACCTGCTGGTAATTGTAACTTTAGTTTTCTAATTAATTCCTTTGCCACGAAAAACACCTCCTATACACTTTTTTTCGCGAGTGGTCAAATAGCTTTTTTTAATCCGCGCCTCCCACTAATTTCTTTCATCTATATAAAACATATAGCTGTGACTAACATTTTATCACAGCATATAAGATAAAAGCAATAGTTTTTAAAACTTATTCTTTTATAAATTGAGTTAATTCAAGCTCAACATTTGTTTCTTGTCCAAATAAATCAACAGAAACATTTGCTTTTTTACTTTCTAAATCAATACTTACAATCTTTCCTGCAAGCATTTTAAATGGCCCATCAATTATTTTTACATTGTCACCAACTTCATAATTAACAACAATGTTATCTTTATCAATTTCTATTTCTTTAAATAGTCTTTCAACCTCATCATCATATAATGCAACAGGTTTTGCACCCTTACCTGATGAACCTAAAAATCCTGTTACTCCAGGAGTATTTCTAACTATGTACCAAGATTCATCAGACATAATCATTTCAACCAAAACATAACCTGGAAATAATTTTTTATTCTTTTCAATTTTTTTTCCATCTTTAATTATTGTTTCTTTTCGTTCTGGAACTATAACTCTAAATATATTTTCCTGCATATCCATAGAGTTAATTCTCATATCAAGTTTCTCTTTTACTTTTGCCTCATGTCCAGAATAAGTATTAACTACATACCATTTTTTTTCTTCCATACTAGCCAATTAACTCCTTTACATAAGATACTAATGCAATTATTAAATCTGTTCCAACAAAAAATAAACAAATAAATACCATAAATAATATTGTTATTAATGAATATTTAAACAAGTTCTTTTTTGTTGGCCATAAAACTTTTTTTGTCTCTTTTTTTACATCGTCAAAAAATATTTTAAGATTTTTAAAAAAATTATTTTTTTTCTTATTCTTTTTCATTTTATATCTCCAATCTATATAAATTATTAATCATGATATTGGTTCATATTTTATTGTATATAAAAAACACTTAAAGTGCTTTACGAAAAGATAATAGCACAAATATACCAATTAGTCAATTTCATTTAATATTTTTTTTAATTTAATTCTTATTCTAAATAAAACACTTTCAACAGATTTATAAGAACGATTAATTGTATTTGATATTTCATCATTAGAAAATCCGTTTAATCTTAATTCATACACCTGCTTTTCTAAATTAGTAAACCTTTCATTAATAAGTTTATTATATAATTCTTTGTTTTCTTCACTAACCAATAAATCTTCAGTACCATTTTTTGATATATAAACCGAATTAGAAAAATCATAATTATCTTCATCAGTTTGATAATCAAGTGAATAAGAATCATTTAATACACTATGCTTTTTAGAACATGCTAACCTAACAGCAGATATTATTTTTCTTTTTATACAAATAAATGCAAATGTTGAAAATTTAATGTTTTTTTGTTCTTTATAATTATCAATAGCTGAGTTAAGACCAATTAAACCTTCCTGATATAAATCGCTATAATCTAACCCCTTTTTTACTGCAATTTTCATATACATTTTACAATAATATTCAATAACAGGCTTATATTTACTATATATTACCTCCTGTGTAATATCTCCTGCCTCAGAAATTAAATACATAAGTTCTGAATCATCTTCATATTCTTTTATATTTGTCTTTGCCGTAATTAATCCCCCTTACTTTCTTTGTCTTAAGACTTCGTATATCATTATTCCAGCTGCAACAGATGCATTTAAACTATTAACTTCTCCTATCATAGGTATTCTAGCTACAAAATCACAGTTTTTTCTAACTAAATCTTTAATTCCTCTTCCTTCATTACCAATTATTATAGCTACAGGTATTGTATAATCAATTTCATCATATAAAATACTATTTTCCATATCTGTTCCAACAATCCATAATCCATTATCTTTTAATTTTTTAATAGTATTATTTAGATTTGTAACAATAACTATTTTTACATTATATACTGCTCCTACGCTAGTTTTTACAACCGTAGAATTAACACTTACGCTTCTATCTTTAGGAATTATTATAAAATCAACACCAGATGCTTCACAAGTTCTTATAATGGCCCCAAAGTTATGTGGATCTTCTAAATGATCCAATATAACTATAAATGGATTTTTTTTCATATTAGAAAACATATCTTTTTCATTCAAATACTTATAATCTTGTGTTTCAATAATTATTCCCTGATGATTACCATTTTCTATTTTATCTAATTCATTTTTAGATAAAACCTTAGTTTCTACATCCAAACTTTTTAATTTGTCTAATATTATATTATCACTAAAATTATCAGCTATATATGCTTTTTTTATTTTCTTATTTTTTTCAATTAAAGTTTTTACTACGTTTTTTCCATATACATACATATTAATCACCAAATATTTCTTTCATAATTTGTTTTATTCTATTAATATCATTATTTAAATATAAAAATCCAAACAACGCTTCCAAAGCGGTAGCTTTTTTGTATAATTTAATATTAGTATATCTAGGTTTTGAATTAGGTTTATAATTCCTAGCTCTTTTAATCAATTTTAATTCCTTATCATATATTAAATTATTTTCTATTAATCTATCTAAAATTTTAGCTTGAGATACTGCACTTACATATTTTAATGATTCATTTTTTAAATCGTTTACCTTAGAATTATTACTATTTACCAGATAATTTCTTATCTCAAGTTCATATATAGCATCTCCAATATATGCTAACTTTGAAATATTTGCACATTCTAAATCCATATTCATCGCCTAGTTATATTCTATCATAAATAATTAAAAAAACAAGGCTTGTAAACCTTGATTAATCCATTTTTAAAATTTTTTCTCCACTTTTAGAATAAAGATATTTTTCTCTGGCATACCTTGCCGCATACTCAGGATTTTTTAATTTTTCTACATCATCTGATAAAGTCTTTTGCATGTCTTTTAATTCTTCTAATTTTTTAGTTAATTGTTCTTTTTCTTTTTTCTTTTGTCTTATATTTGATATATTGTTATAAGATGAAAAAATAGATAAACCAATAACGAATAAACATAATGTAGCAGTTAAAATAATTCTTCTTTTTTTATATTTCATTTTATAGTTCAACTCCCTACTATTTGTTATCAAAACAATAACTATAATTATATTATATAGCCTTAATAATAAATAATTCAATATTTTTTGTCATTAAAAATTAAAACTTTACAAAAAAATTCCCCTAAAATTAGAAAAATTAATACATAAATATTTAAAATACCTCCATTTATTTTATACAATAAAAAATAGAAAATACACACATTTATAAAACATAATAAAAATTCAAATAGATACTTTATTATTTTTCCTTTAATTTTTTTTAATTTATAAACATTATATATAAAGTAAGAAATAATTCCATATGAAAATGCAAAAAATATCACTTTTATTTGTTCTTCTAAATTCATCATTTAAATAGCCTTGACATAAAATTAGATTCTTTTTTATCTTTTTTATCATCAAAATAGGAAAATCCATCAATTATACCTTTTATAATAATTTTACCATCATATGTATCTAATTTAATTATTTCAAGATCCCTTCCTTTTATACCAAGCATTCCTAAAGAAGTTTCTAAAATAAATTCTTCACTATCAAAACTATCTATCTTTAAAACACCACTTATAGATAAATTTTGTCTTTCTACTATATTTATATTATGATTAGATAAATTCGACATCTCTATTTCTTTATTCATAAAGAATCATCTCCTCTTTATAAATTATACTTAAAACCTTATTAAATATGATAATTATTAAAAAATATTTAAATATCAATCACTACATTATTAATAAGTATATCATTATATCCAAAGCTTTTTACATCTGATATAGTTTCAAATGTCCATACATTTTGATATACTCCTAGTATTCTACCTTCATAACTTTCTTTTTTATTCCTTCCAACGTCAACTACAATTCTAATTTTTTTCCCTCTTAAATTACTAATTTGTTTTTTTATTTCAGATATCATATATCCTCCTTTTATCTTGGAAATCCTGTTGTCATTACACCATGAGTATTTACCCCACCAAACCCATCTTTTCCACCACTTGTTTTAGAAAGTAAATCAAGTAAATCAACTTTTTTATTTTTATCAGTTAAACTTAAAGAAAGTGCAAGTATTGCAGGATCTAATGCATGAATATTTATCTTTTTAGGACTTGAGGCAAAATTTGCTCCTGCTTTAATCAATTTTTCATATTCCGACTGGCAAGCTCCCGCTATTATAATTAATTTATCGTAATCACGCTGATATCTACGGCATACTTTAACTGCATTAGAAAAATATTTTGAATTTAATTTAACCAATGAATCATGTCCTGTAATTACTACGATATCAGGATTTATATCTTCTAAATATTTTTCAATATTATTAGCCATCTCATTTTCAGGAGAAAAAATGCCAAAAGCTAAAACATTAGCTTTTTTATAAAAGTCTAGACATCTATTTAGATATTCCCTATCCCCATCTATATGAAGTATTTTACCTGGAATATAAAAATAATCACTTCTTTCAAAATTTCTTATATTATCAATTTTATTATAAAAATCTCTATCATTATTTTCTTCTTTCTTATCTACTAATACTAAATCAGATATTTCACTATCAGCACATAATCTGATATCAACTCCTACTAAATAAGCAATATTGTCATCTATTTTTTTTATTTTAAATACAACATCATTATTGTGAGAAATTCTACTCACCATATCTCCTACCTTAAACATAATTATCACCTAAATAATTATATTCAAAAAAAAATTAAACATTACTGTTTAATCTAAATTATTGGCAATTTCAGCGAACTCTTCTATAGTTATTTCCTCGGCCCTTGAATTTAAGCTCTTATTATATTTTTTTAAAATACCTTCGATTTTATCTAAATTATAACATTTTAGGTTATTTTTAATTGTTTTTCTTTTTTGCTTAAATGCATCTTTTATAATTTTTAAAAATAATGATTCATTTTTTAAGAATAATTTGTTTTCTTTTTTATCAAAAACAACTATTGCACTATCCACATTTGGTTTAGGATAAAAAACATTTTTAGACACTAAGAAAGCTTTTTTTATATTAAAATGATAATTTAAAAATATTGTAAGAGAATTATAATCTTTAGTTTTAACTTTAGCAGAAAATCTATCTGCTACTTCATTTTGCACCATCAATACCATCTTTTTAACATCTATTTTTTCATCAATAAATTTAGTTATTATAGGTGTTGTTATATAATAGGGAAGATTAGCTGCAACAATTAAATTATCATATTTATATTTTTTTATATCTTCCTTTATATTTCTAGATAAAAAATCATCAAATATAATGTCTATATTATTATATTTAGCTAATATTTCTTTTAAAGGTTCTTCTAACGTTTTATCTATTTCATATGCTAAAACCTTATTAGCAAAACTACTTAATTTTCTAGTTAAATTAGCAGAACCAACACCTATTTCAATAATTAAAGTATCTTTTGATATATCACATAATGAAACAATATTATCTAAGATATTTTGATCTAGCAAAAAATTTTGTCCATATTTTTTTTTGAAAACAAAATTATTTTTTTCTAATATTTTTTTTATTTCCATATATTTACTCCTTTACAAAAAAACAAATAAATATATTTATTTGTTTTAGTAATTTTAATTTATCTCCATGAAACAGCTATATCTAATTGCGTTGGATTATTTTTCGCAAAACCACCAGTGTCACATACTATAGCAGTTCCTAAAGAACTTTCTAAAATTGTACCTCTTGGTCTTGTATTAAAGTCTGCTGCGACCATAACATACTGACCAAGCATTTTAACACCATCTTCTCGAATCCAATATGGATATTCAGCTTCTGAGTATCCAACTCTCCTCATTATATTAACTACACCTGACATGTTTAAATTATAATAAGTTTCTTTACCCGATGGGCCATATATAGCACCCTTACTTTTTGAAAGAACATCGCCTTGCCATTTAGTAATAGTAACAACGGTTGTACTTGTTGTTTTAGGTAATGTACTAGTTGTTGTTATACTTGTTGTAGCAATACTTTTTTTCTGAGTTACTATTGCACTCATAGAAGCAACATAATTATTTGGATCGAATGTTTTCTTCTTAGTTGAAACAGTAACAACATTCTTTCCATTATCTGAGAATAAAATCCCAGCTTTTGAAAAACCAATAAATGCTATTAAACAAATTGTTAATATGAATAAAGCGCTTTTAATTTTTCTATTTAAATTTTTCACTTTTTTTCACCTCAAAAACCCTCTTGGGCTCGTTAATAATATTACCACAAATACTATTTTAAGTCAAATTTGCTAATTAAAGAATTAGATGTAACAGATAAAACATCATTTAAATTAGTATTTTTTAACTCTGCAATTTTCTTTGCTATATATATAATTTTTGACGGTTCATTTTTTTTGCCACGATATGGCTCTGGAGTAAGATATGGACTATCTGTTTCTAATGATATGCAACTTAGTGATATACTTTTAACTACATCTTTTAATTTATTTGAATTCTTAAAAGTCACTACACCCCCTATACCTATTAAAAAACCTAATTGTATAAAATCATTAGCTATATTAATTCCTCCTGAAAAACAATGTATTATACCAGTTATTTTTTTTTCTTTTAATATATTATATATGTCATTTGTTGCATTTCTATTATGAACAATAATAGGAAGTCTTTTTAATTCTGCTATTTTAAGCATTTTATTAAAAATTTTAATTTGCATTTCTTTATTTTTATCAGTCCAGTAATAATCTAAACCAATTTCTCCAATAGCTACAGTTTTCTTATTATCTGCTAATTTCTTTATTTCATCTATAGTATATTCGGAAACATCATCAATATTTTCAGGTCCAATTCCCACAGCAGCATAAACATTATTATATTTATTTGCTAAATAAACTGCTTCTTTGCTTGTTTCAAGATTATAACCATTTATAATTAGCTTATCAACGCCATTTTTAAAACTTTTTTTTATTATCTCATCAACATTTTCATATTCACTGCTTAAAACATGACAATGAGAATCAATTAACACATTAATCACCACCAAAAAAATTATATCATTATAGATATAATTTTAATATCAAAAACTTTATAAACAAAGCTAGTACTATTACAAAATAGGCTGCATCAATTAGCATTCTACTTTCAATATACATAGCACCTGCAAAAAATAACAAAACTATAAAAAAAGCCACCTTTAATAAAAAGCTTTTTCTTGCTCCTGTTAATTCAGCTGCGTGGTACATAGTTTTCATTCCTTTCATATATATTGAACTTCATTACCGCACATCCCTTTAAATATAACACAGAACTTTTTTGGTGTAAATAATTAAGACAAATAAATTTATTATTAGACAAAATTTTACAACTTTTAACATTCTTCTAAAAATTTTTCAATAAAATCACTTAAAAATTTTACTAATTCTTTTTCTTCTTTTGATATTTCTTTATTATATTTATAGATTATAAACCCAAATAAATCTCCACCCGGTGATAATAAATACACATCAAATGGTTTTTCTATTTTATAATTTTCTGTTATATCTAAATTCTTTAAATTTGAAAAACTCATTTTCTTAGAACTTACTATATCTTCAAAATTATCACTTAATAAATCATTATTATATTTTTCATCAGTTGAAATTATAATATTACTTAAATCTGTAAAAAATATTTCACAGCTTAACTTATTACTAATACTTTTTAAAAAAGGCTCTATAAGTGGATAATCATTTTTTATTCTTGAATATTTTTTTAATATAATTTCATCTTTAGAATTTAAAAATATTTCTAACATTTCTCCATTTTTAATATGTAAATTTTTCCTAAGCTCCTTAGGTATTACAATTCTGCCTAATTCATCTATTCTTCTAGTTATTCCTGTATTTTGCATATAAATCTTCCCTTCTTTTTTAGAATGGAAAAATTTAACTTTTTTATTCAATAACATCAAGTATTTTTATTAAATAATATAAATAATGATTGCTAAGTCCATATAATTTTAAAATTACATTTATTTTTTTATTAATATATGTCACTTCAAAATTTGAACTAATTTTAAATGCATTTGATAATAGCTTAGCTGGATCAATTATATTAGATTTTTCTTCACTAAATATTAAACATATATAATTTTGTTTTTGATCGACTTTTTCAACTTGTTTTTTCTTTGCTTCAGACTCAAAGAGTTCTTCTAACATATATATATTAATATCATCATCTAATCTACCAAATCTATCTTCTAATTCTCTTTTTACTTCTAAAAATTTTTCTAATGAATCTATTGTATTTATTTTCTTATGAATTTCTATTTTTAATTCTTCTGTATCAGCATAATTATCACTTATATGTGTTGAAACTTGTATAAAAGGCCTTTCATCTACTTCATTGTCTTCAGTAAATGATTTCGTATCATTATTATCTTTTAATTTAGATACTTCTTCATTTAAAATTCTTAAATACATATCATATCCAACAGTATCAATAAAACCTGATTGTTCAGAGCCTAATATATCCCCAGCACCTCTAATTGCTAAATCTCTAACTGCAAGAGCATAACCACTACCTAACTCAGTAAATTCCTTTATAGCATTTAATCTTTTTGTAGCTACATCACTAAGCTCCTTATTTTTATTATACATTAAATAAGCATAACCGATATTTTTTCCTCTTCCTATTCTGCCTCTTATTTGATATAACTGACTAAGACCAAACTTATCTGCATCAATTACAATTAGAGTATTTGCATTTTGTATATCAATACCAGTTTCTATTATAGTAGTGCATATTAATACATTATAAATTCCAAAAACAAAGTCTTCCATTGTCTTTTCTATTTGTTTTTTTTGCATCTGACCATGTATATATGTTACACTTGCTTCTGGAACAAGTTCTTTAATTTTTAAAAGCTTTTCTTCTATTTTGCTTACATTATTATATAGTACAAAAACTTGTCCTTCACGAGATAGTTCTTTATATATTGCATCTTTTATTACCTGATTATTTTCCCTTAAAACATATGTTTGTACAGGATATCTATCAGTTGGTGGTGTTTCAATTAGAGATAACCCTCTAATACCAGTTAAAGACATTTGTAAAGTTCTAGGAATTGGTGTAGCTGATAAAGTTAAAACATCTATAGAATTTTTATATTCTTTTATTTTTTCCTTATGAGTTACACCAAATCTTTGTTCCTCATCTATAACTAATAAACCTAAATCTTTATATTCGACATCTTTACTTAATAAACTATGTGTTCCTATTATTAAATCAACTTTACCATTTTTTAAATTTTCTAATATAATTTTTTTCTTGTTTTGACTAATGAACCTATTTAAAACTTCTATATTAATACCATGATTACTAAATCTTTTAATAGCATTTTCATAATGTTGTTTAGATAATATGGTTGTAGGACATAAAAATGCTACTTGTTTTCCAGACTTTATTGCCTTATATATAGCTCTAAATGCAACTTCTGTTTTCCCATAACCAACATCACCACAAAGCAATCTATCCATAGGCCATGACTTTTCCATATCTTTTTTTATTTCATCTGAAGCTTTTATTTGATCCTTTGTTGGTGTATATATAAATTCCTTTTCAAACTTATACTGATCAATATCATCTTTTAAAAATGAAAATCCATTTACAAGTTTTCTTTTTGCAGATAATTCCAAAAGTTCTTTTGCTATATCTTTTACCTTTTTTTTAATTTTTAATTTTTGTTTGGCCCACTCCGTACCACTTAATTTATTTAATCTAGGCATTAAGCTTTCATTTGAAGAATATTTACTTATATATTCTATCTTTTCAACGGGTATATAAAGCTTATCACTACCCTGATATTGAATATTAATAAAATCTTTTTTTAAACCTTTAATATTTAAAGTTTCAATTCCTAAATATTTTCCTATTCCATGAGATGCATGAACTACATAATCACCAGGAGTTAATTTTTTTATATCATTAATTTTTGAACCATATCTAAATTTACTTTGATAAGAATTATTCTCATTTTTTTTAAAAATTTCATTTGATGTTAAAAACACATATTCATTAATTATAAAACCATTATTCATTTTGTAGTTAACAATATTAATAACATCATCTACATACCCATTAATATTTGTAAAAACACTCTTTATCTTAATATTATTCTTAAAATATTCTATCATTTCTTTATTATCTAACAAAACAAAAATTTTTTTATTCTCATATTTTAATTTTTCTAAATAATCATTTATTTTATCAAAATCTCCATTAAATTGATTTATTTTTTTTGTTTCATATGTTTTTATAACACCACCATCTATATAATTATTTACTTTTAGTAAATTAACATATTTTGACGGTAAAATATCATCTAAATCATTCATATAAGATGATATTTTATATTCATCAGTTTGCTTAAATTCCTCTATTTCTTCTAAAATATGTACATATGATAATTTTATATCTTCTAAAGATATATATACTGTTAGAAATTCACCTATGTATTTTTCCAAGCTTGATACCTCGCATACAATTTTTGGTAATAAGCTTTGTCTTTTCTTTACATTTTCAATTTTCTTTTCATTAATAAATTCAGTAAATGGAACTATTATGACATCTTCTTGTTTTACTGTGGATAACTGTGTAGATGGATCAAAAGCTCTTATTTCTTCAATTTCATTATCAAAAAATTCTATTCTTATTGGACATTCATATCCAAAAGGAAATATATCTATTATATATCCCCTGCTTGCATATTCACCAGTTTTTGTTACTATGTTTTCTTTTTCATAACCCATAGTATTAAGCTTTTCTATAAGTTCTTTTTTTATAAATGTAGAATTTTTTTTCAATTTGATTTTTAAACTATTCCATAGTTTTTTACTAGGCAAAAATCTTAAATATCCCATTAAATTTGTTATCACTATATATTTATTATTATCTTCAGATAATTCATTTATAGTTTCTAATCTTTTAGCCATAAGATCAGGTGAAATAAAGGCTGCTTCACTTACTATAAAATCATCCATTGGAAATAATAATATCTTAGATTTACTAAAATAGCTAAGTGATTTATATAAATTATTAGCTTCGTATAATGAATTTGTTACTACATATATACTTTTATTTGAAGCACAAAAAAGACTCCAAACATATGCTGCTTGGGTTTCTTTATTTATGCCAATAACATTTACTTTATCAACTATATTATAATTTTCATGATTAAATACATTGTCAAACATTTTCTCACTCATTTACCTTAGTATTATATTTATTCATTAAAACAGAAAATGGTGTTATTGCAGAAGATAACACAGCTTCTGATGCTTTTTCTATTACCGGCTTCAATATTTTTTTTTCTTCTTTTGAAAGTTTCCCTAAAACATAATCTTTGGTATCAATACTTTTATCATTAGATATACCTATTTTAATTCTTTTATACTCACTAGTATGTAACTGTGCTTCTATATTTTTTAAACCATTGTGCCCACCTGATGAACCTTTTAATTTTAATTTGATTGTTCCAAGTGGCATATCTAAGTCGTCACTTATAACTATTATATCTTCTATTTTTATATCAAAAAAATGAACAAATTCTATCATTACATCGCCTGATAAATTAATAAAATTTTGAGGTTTTAAAAATATAACTCTTGACATATCTATATATGTATCAAAATATAGCCCACCATATCTTTGCTTCCACTTAGTTACTCCTAGTTTTTTTGCTATATTATCCAACACTTCAAATCCCATATTATGTCTTGTATTACTATATTTTTTTCCTGGATTACCTAATCCAACTACAAGCTTAATTCTCATCATTTCCTCCGTTAAAAATATCATTTACTTCCTTAGTATAAGAACCATCAATATTATGAATAACAAGTGGTTTTTCAATTTTAAGACCCTTTTTTCCATCTTTAGAGCCTTCTACTAGCACCAAATTTGATTCAGAATTATTAAATGGATAAATTAATTTTATTCTTTTAGGTTCAATATTATATTTTTGCATATAGTTAATTATATCAATAAGTCTATCAGTTCTGTGAATAATTACTATTTTCCCATTATTTTTTAATAATTTTCTGGCTACTCTAAAAACATCTTCCAGCTTTAATTTTATTTCATGTCTAGCAACAGCTTTTATATCATTCTCATTTATTTTGCTTCCCTCATTCAATTTAAAATATGGTGGATTACAAGTTATTAAATCAAAAGTATCACTGTTATAATTAGTGTAAAGATAATTAATATCTTCATTTATTATTTGAATTTGCTTTTCTAAATTATTAAGCTTTATATTTTTTACTGCAAGTTCATAAACCGGTTTTTGAACCTCTACACCTATTATTTTACTTTTCGTTTTTGTAGATAAAAAAAGAGGAATTGGTGCATTACCTGTGCAAAAATCAATTATTTTTATATTGTTTCTCACTTTAACAAAATTAGCTAATAACACAGAATCTAAAGAAAAACTAAACCATTTAGAATTTTGTATTATTTTTAAATTATTATAATTTAACAAGTCATTTACTACTTCCACTTTTTTCTTCCTTTACGATAATTATTTCATCACTATCATCAATCTTTAATTTATAAGATTTATTTAGAACATCTAATTCAAAAACTTTACCAGATTTATTATCATATATTACAGTTTCACCCAATTTTGGTAGTTTATTTTTATATTCAGAATATATAAAGTCTTCATAACCTAAACAACATAATAATCTGCCACATGAACCATTTATTTTTGTTGGATTTAAAGCTATTCCTTGATTCTTAGCCATATTTATGGATACACTTTCAAAGTTTGTCAGAAAAAGATTACAACATAATGGTCTTCCACAAGGACCTAGTCCACCTATTTCTTTAGCCTTATCTCTTATACCTATTTGTCTTAATTCTATTCTTGTCTTATACTTGGATGCAAGCTGCTTTGCCAATTCTCTAAAATCTATACGCTCATCAGCTATAAATTTAAAAATTAATTTTTTTCTATCAAACGTATAAGATGCTTCAAATATTTTCATATTTATATTCAACTTATTAACTAAATATTTTGCATAATTTAGTGTTTTTAAAGAATCTCTTATATTTTTATCATTTATTTTTTGATCTTCTTTTGTAGCAATTCTTATTATTTTTTTTATAGGCAAAAATATATTATCTTCACTAACTTCTATGATATTGGTTGAAGCTTGTCCAAACTGAAGTCCTCTTTCTGTTTCAACAATAACATTAAATCCTTTATATATTTCTATATTTCCTGGAGAAAAATAGTAAATTCTTGAACCTGAAGAAAATTTAATTCCTACTACTTTCATCATCATTTATTGCTCCTATTCCTATTATTAAATTATCAATATATAATAATATATTAACATTATAGTCTAATTTATCAATATTTTCCAAAATAAAAGATATTTTTTTAATAATTTTTGATATTTTATTATTATCTACATAGTTTTTTAATTCATTATATTCGCCAAAATATTTAAATTCTTTTAAGTATTGATAATTTAACAAATCTACATAAATAAATAATAATACATTTATAAAATTTTTTATCTGTTCTTTATTATCATATTTCACCAATAATAGTGAATTAATATTACACAATGTTCTTTTTGAATTTTTTTCAATACTATAAAAGAAATTTATGACATCATCCATATTTTCATCATTTAAACTATAACATTTTTTCAAATATTCTATACCATTTTGCTTATCATTATCATTAATATTAATTATTTGACACCTAGAAACAATTGTATTAATTACACTATCTATATTAGTACTATTAAATATTGCAACTGTGTTACTTTCTGGCTCTTCCAAAAATTTTAATATAGAATTTGCTGATGCAACGTTTAGTTTTTCAGCATCATTTATTATGTAAACCTGGTTTTTACTTTCTATAGATTTAACTTGATATTTTTTTCTTAAATCTATTATAGTTTCCTTTTTTATTACTCCATTTATTGGTGTAATAATTTTCAATTCAGAATATGTGTCATTATCAATTCTTTTACAAATATTACATTTTGTACAATTATCAGTAAATTTATCCTTGCAAATTAAATTTTTAGCTAATAAAATGCTATATTCTTTTAAATTAGATTTTGAATTTCCTGATAAAAAATAAGCTTGACTACTTATATTATTATTTCTAATACTATATATAAGTTTATTAAATACTGGCTGATTTTTTTCTTCAATATTATTCAAATGCATATCACTTCCTTAATAATTAATAAGTAAAAATAAAACTAATCCTATTATACCAGGCACATCAAATAAACTTGCTATAACTATTGTAACTGCATTTATAGGTATTAATAAATTTAATGAAGATAAAAACATATTATAACCAAATAAAATAGTCATTCCAATTATAATTTTTTTCATTATTTTAAATAGAATTTTTAGCATATCCCACCTCTATTTAAAAATATGTTTTTTAAAATAATTTATGTTATTTCATTTCTATTTTCAAATGCCATTTCTAATGTTAAATTATCTAAATATTCCATATCAGCACCTATTGGTACTCCTTGAGCAATTTGAGTAACTTTAACATTCATATTTTTTTGCAATAATTTTCTTATATAAAGAGATGTAGTATTACCTTCTATTCCAGGTCTTAAAGCTAATATAACTTCTTTTATATTTTCATTTTTAATTCTATTTATTAAACTAGCTATAGATAAATTCTCAGGATTTATTCCTTCAATGGGTGAAATTAAGCCCCCTAAAACATGATATTTTGTTTTAAATACACCAAGTTTTTCAAAGATAAAAACATTTTTTTTATTTTCTACTACACATATAACTTCACTATTTCTAGTTTTATCATCGCATATCGTACATTTGTTTTTTTCTTCTAAACATCCACATATAGGGCAAATAGATAGATCACTTTTAATATTGCCAATAGAAACTGAAAACTCTTCTAATTTTTTTTCATTAAATTCAAGTAGAGTAAATGCATATCTTTCAGCCGTCTTTTCTCCAACTCCGGGAAAAAGTTTAAAAAAATCTATTATTTTTTTCAAACTACTAGGATAATTCATATTACTATAAAAGATCTCCAAACATTCCTGCTTGACTACCTAATTTATTATTAATTTCCTTTTCTATTTTACTAGTTGCATCATTTACTGCAATCATTATCATATCTTCTAACATTTCAATATCATCATTTTCTATTTTATCTTCTAATTTAATTTTTACTTCTATGATTTTTCTTTTTCCATTCATTTTAATACTAACCAGTTCTGAATTTCCTTCAAATATAGTTGTGTCTATTTTTGTTTTTGCACTTTGCATATTTTTTTGCATAGATTGAGCTTGTTTAATTAAAGATTGTATATTCATTATTATTCCTCCATTATTATCAAATCATTAAATTCTTCAAAAGAATTATGATTATTTTTTTTATCTTTGTTTGATATTAGTTTTTGTAAATATTCTTCTTCATCTATTATTTCTAACATATTTTTTCTTACTTTTTCAACATATTTTGGTCTTATGCTCTCCCAGTATTTTTCAGTTATAAATACTATTTTATAATTTTTTTTGAATATTAAATTCAATAATTCTCGGCTTTCATCATAATTATCTTCTAATCTAATCAAAGAAGACTCTTGTGGACAAGTAACAATTATTCCTTTTTTAGAAGCTGCAACTGGTTTAGTAAAAGTTAATATTCCAGCACATATTTTATATTTTGAATCATATAAGTATTTTTTTATATCATTCCATATATTAATAACTGAATTTAATTCTTGCTTCATAGATTCTTTCAAAATATTATTAATTCTTACTTCTTTAAGTTCTTTTAAATACTTTTTTTCATTATTCAATGTTTCACGTGAAACATTAATGTTTTGATTTATTTTTTCTTTTTCTTCGAAGCTATGTTTGTTTGAATAAAACACATTATTAATTAGTTGAATTATATTAATTTCAAATATTACTTTTTTATGATAGCTTTTATTAATATCAAATTGCATATTTGATAATATATTAATAATATCAAATAGTTTATCAATGCTTACATTATTAAGTACATTTAAATCGTTGTTTTCTGCTTCTACAACATTACCCATTTTTTGTTGAATTATTTTTTTCCTGACAAAACTAAGCATTTTTTCAATTACAAGATTAAAATCTTTCCCTTGTTGTTCAATTTTTTCAGAAAGAAAAAAGATTTTTTCATAATTTGATTTTTTTATTGAATCAAAAATTTCAAATAAAAAATCATTATTAATACTTCCAGATAACTCTATAATGTCATTTTTGGTAATTTTGTCATCTGCAAAGGCATAAGCTTGATCAAGTAACCCTATTGCATCTCTCATTCCACCTTTTGAATTTTGTATTATTTCATCTATGGCATCATCTTCAATAATTATATTTTCTTTTGAAATAATATTGTTTAAACACTTCTTCATATCAGCGGCAGCTATGTTTTTAAAATCAAATCTTTGACATCTTGAAATAACGGTTGCTGGTAATTTCTGAGGTTCTGTTGTTGCTAATATAAAAATAACATAATTTGGTGGTTCTTCTAGTGTTTTTAATAAAGCATTAAAAGCTCCTATTGATAACATATGTACTTCATCAATTATATATACTTTATATCTTGATAAAGAAGGAACTAATGAAATTTTATTTTTTATTTCTCTTATTTCATCTACTCCATTATTTGATGCTGCATCAATTTCAATTATATCAGGGTTGCTATTTTCATTATATGTTTTGCATACATCACATTCATTGCAAACATCACCAGATTCATTATTTAAACAGTTAACAGCTTTTGCAAATAATTTCGCACAACTTGTTTTTCCTGTTCCTCTTGGACCTGTAAACAAATATGCGTGACTTAATTTATCATTTTTAATTACATTCTTTAAAGTTTTTACTATTATATCTTGACCAAATACCAAATTGAAATTTTCGGGTCTATATTTCCTATACAAAGTTTGATAAGCCATAAACATAACCTCCAATAACATTGTACCAAATTTCTGACGAAAAGTCTTTAGTTTTGAGCAAATTTCTATTT
>CAYOAY010000004.1:0-37150 GCA_964402155.1 uncultured Muribaculaceae bacterium
AAGACTTATTTGACCATTTCATTTTTTACTGGTGCATTTAAATATTCATTCGAATAAATCAAATTTTTAAATTTAAAATCTTTATGTTCAATATTATACGTGTTATAATTAAATGGGTGATTAACTTGTTAGAAAAAGCACTTGAATTATTAAAAATATTTGAGAATAATGGATATGAAGCTTATTTAGTTGGTGGTTTTGTAAGGGATTATATACTTAAAAGGGCAAGTGTTGATGTTGATATATGTACTAATGCAACTCCTAAGCAAATACAAGAAATATTTAAAGATGTAAGACTTCCTTTTGAACAATATGGTTCTGTACATTTAATATATAAAAAGGTTAATTTTGAAATTACAACTTATAGAATGGATCTTGAATATAATAATGGAAGAAGACCATCTAAAATAATGTATACAGATAAATTATCAATTGATTTAAAAAGAAGAGATTTTACTATGAATACGCTTTGTATGTCATCTAAAAGAAAGATAATTAATATGTTTAATGGTCTTGATGATATTAAAAGAAAAGTTATTAAAATGGTTGGGGATCCTAATAAGAAGTTAAAAGAAGATCCTTTAAGAATACTTAGAGCTATTAGATTTGCAACGGAGTTAAATTTTAAGATAGATGATGAGTTAAAAAGGGCAATAATTAAAAATAAAGCTTTAGTTAATAATTTATCTTATTATAGAAAAAAAGAAGAGTTAAATAGAATTTTTTCATCTTCTAATGCCTCTTCAGGTATAAAATTATTAAAAAAGTTTGGATTATCTAATTATTTAGGTATTAATGTTAATAGAAGGATAATAAATACTAATGATCCTATAGGTATTTGGGTACAAGTATCTCCTTGTATTAAGTATGAATTTACTAGTAATGAAAAAGATTATATGAACTCTATTTTAAGGGTTTTAAAGGATAAAAGCATTAATGACTTTGAATTATATAATGAAGGTAATTATGTATGTTATATAGCAGCTCAAATACTTGGTATTAATGCTAATAATTTATATGATAGGTATGATATGTTACCTATTAAAAAACAGTCCGATATAAAGATAAATGGAAAAGATATTATAGAACTTATTAATCCTAAAGATAAAAGTATAGTAAAAGTAATTTTAAAAGATATTGAAAAAAAGATTATTGAAAGAAAGTTATTTAATGAAAAAGATATTATAGAAAAATATATTTTAGATAATTATAAGTAAAGTTATTTATAGTTAATTTACTTATTAAAGTGTAAGTGTTATAATTCTCTTATGTAAGGAAGTGATAATATGTTAAAAAAACAGTTTATTGAACAAATAAATAATGAAAACCATTATACTATACCTAAGTATGTTTTAACATATTCTAAAGAGTTTAACTTAGATATTAATTCACTTATATTACTTATATATTTTTTAAATCAAAGAAATAAAGAAATATTTAATTATAAAAAGATAATTGAAGATTTAAATTTTACTGAAAAGGAGTTATTAGAATCAATATCATATCTTAAAGATAAAAGGTTAATATCAATTAAGATGGAAAAAAATGATTCTGGCATATTAGAAGAGAGGGTAGATATATCTTGTTTTTATGATATTATATTTTCTAAGTTTATAAATGATGCAGATAATATAAATGAGAATAATAATATATATGATAGTTTTGAAAAAGAGTTTGGTAGAACATTATCACCTATGGAGTATGATATTATTAATAGTTGGTTAGAATCTAAAATAGATAAAGAACTTATTTTAGCAGCTTTAAAAGAAACTGTTTTTAATGGTGTTAATAATTTAAGGTATGTTGATAAAATTTTATATGAGTGGAATAAAAAGGGTATTAAAAGTCCTTCTGATATATTAGAAAAGAAAAAGGAAGAAAAAGATGATATTGGCAAGGATTCCTATTTTGAATATGATTGGTTAAATGAATAATTTATGTTAATAAAAAAAAGTCAAAGTGTATATTTGACTTTTTTAGTTGCTTGAAGTTGTTGTAGTACTAGAGTTTGTTGTAGTAGTTTGTTTTCCTATTACTGTAACAGTTCTAGATACTATTTTAGAGTTTTTACCATAAGTTACTTTATATCTAAGTCTATACTTGCCAGGTACATTTGTATTAACGTTTCCTGATATAAGCTCAATTTTACTTTCTGTTGTAACATCAATTGAATTATATAAAACAATTATTGGTAAGTTATCAGTAAATATATTTCCTTGATTAATTTCAGAATCACTTATTTTAACATCAAAATCTGTAACTAATGAGATACTATGTTCAACACCTTTACTTCTGTTAGCTTTATAATTAGCATAAGCAGTATATATAACATATACAGGGTTAGAATAATTAGTTGTATGTGTAAATGTATTTGTTGTAGTAGTTCCAATATAAGTTTCACTACCTGATGCACCATTTTTAATATATATATCATATCCTAGACTTCCAAAACTTTCATCAGGATTTAAGTTTAACATATCTTCAGCACTTAATGCATTCCATTTTAATTCTACTTTATTATCATTAACTGAACTTTTAACATTAGTTACACTAGGTAATGTATCATATAAAGTAGTTGTTTCTTTAGGAGCAGTTCCTTTTCTAAAGTATCCTGTTACTTTCATATCACTTGGAGTAGAAGAGCTAGCTAATTTTAAAGGAATAGAGTTTTTAACTACTTCAACAGCTTCAATACTAGCTGGTGCTATAAAATTATCTCCTGTTTTATCAAATAAATTTTGAGCTAAATTACGGTAGAATCTATCACGAATTGTCCAGGTTGATGTAGTACTATAATGTTCTTTATATATTTTATTATAACCATACCAGAATGTTATTGTTTGAGTAGGTGTATATCCACATACCCAAAGATCATTTACTGCTTTTCTTGATAATCCATTTGTTCTTATTGTTTTATCATCAAAGTTACTAGTACCAGTTTTAGCTGCAACAGAAACCCCATTAATATTAGCAGCAGATCTTGCAAGTCCATCTGTTACAGACCAATTAAGAGCATAACTTATTATATAAGCAGTAGAATCATTCATAACTCTTGTTTTAGTTGTATTTGCGTTAACTACTTCTTCTGTTTCTTTATAAACTAATTTAGTTATAGTATGCGGTTTTACATAGTATCCACCATTAGAAAATGCTCCATAAGCTCCAGCCATTGTCATAGGACTATTTCTTGATTCACCTTCTTTAGTAGAACCTGTAAATGAGCCTATTGAATGAGCTTCATGTGCTTTGCCATTTTCTAGTTCAGGCGTAAGTCCAAGACTAGTTGCAAATTTAACTATTTTATCATTTCCTTTTTCGCTACTTACTTCTTGAAAGGCTTTAAGAGCTGTTATATTTCTAGATAATCCAAGTGCTTGATACATAGGAAGTCTTCCTTTGTATCCACCATCAGAGTTTGATATACTTTTACCATTACTATAAGTAGTTTTCGTATCATCTATATAGTTAACAGTTCCCCATCCTAAGTATTCAACAGCTGGACCATAGTCAAATATTGGTTTTGCAGTTGAACCAATTTGTTTGTTAGTCTGAGTAGCATAATTAAATGAACGCTTAGTATTCTTATTTCTTCCAGCTCCAACAGCTAATACTTCTCCAGATGCTGAATCTGTCATTACAACGCCAGCTTGAACTAAATCATTTTCCCAATTCCAAGCTTCTCCATTCATAACTTTATTTACAAAATCTTGTTTTGTTTTACTCATTGCGGTATATATTTTAAGAGGAGTAGTGTAAGGATTTAAGTCATATTCATCTTCTAATTCTTCTATTACAGTATCAATATATCCTTGATATTCAGTATATTCATCATTTGCTTTTTCACTTTTAATATAACTTGTTATTGGTTTTGATTCAGCAATTTTTCTTTCTTCTTCTGTAATATATCCATGTCTTTGCATTAAGTAAAGTACAGTTTTTCTTCTTTTTTCTGCTTTTTCAGGATAGTTATAAGGGTCATAGCTACCAGGAGCTTGAAATAAACCAGCTATAAATGCAGCTTCGGATAAGTTTATTTCACTAACAGATTTTCCAAAGTAGTTTTGTGCAGCTTGCTCAACACCATATGCTCTATTACCTAAATAAGAATCATTAACATAAAATTCCATTATTTCTTTTTTAGTATATTTTTTTTCTACTTTAAATATAGACATATATATATCAGTAAATTTTCTTATTATACCTTCAAATCCTTTAGATTCAGTTGATGTATAATTATTTTTTACAATTTGCATTGTAAGTGTTGATGCACCACCACCATTTTTACCTAATAATTTTTTAGCAGTTGCAACAGTAAATCTTGATAAATCAAAGCCATTATGTTCAAAGAATCTAGAATCTTCTGTAGCAACAATAGCATCTATTAATACTTCAGGCAACTTATCATATGTAATTTCAGTTCTGTTTTCATTACCTAATTTTAATACTAAATTATTATCTCTATCATATACTTCAGTCATTTGCGTAAATTTAAGATTATTAGGATTAAATTTAGGGGCTTTAACAACTATATATGAAAAGAAACATATTATTAAGACAATTACTAAAATAGTACATATTAATAAAGTATTTAAAATAAATCTTCTTTTTTTAACTTTACTTATGTTATTATTTTTCTTTTTTATATTACTTGTTTTCTTTTTGACTACTTCTTTTATTTTATTATTAGTATTTCTTTTTTTAATCACTTTAATTACCTCCAAAATATATATTATCTATTTCTTTTAAATAGTCTACTCTAGGACTATATTTTATTTTTACTATTGTACCATATTCTTCAAAAAAACTTAATGGAATTGACTTTCTTTTATTATTTTTAATAAATTCTTCTAAGTGTTTTGTAAGAAGTATATATGTCTTATTAAGATTAGTAAATCTAACTATTAAAAATGATATTGCACCATGATTTTTAACATCTATTAAATGTTTTATTTGATGATCATGTATGTTAGCTAACGAAAAAGATGTTTTACTAGTTGTTTCTTTAGCTTCAAAATCTATATATTTCCCCTTATATATACCATTATAATCAGTAGTTGATGGAGTTTTAAAATAAGCTTCTTTTATTTTTCCTAACTTATAATCAACATTAACTAATTTTATTGGTGTAGGCTTTTTATATATATATGCAATATCATTTATTTTATAATAATTATTAGATATATTTATATCATCTTCAAGTATCATACCTCTGTTTGCATAATTAGTTTTTACAAAATTTTTATAATTAATTTGCATATTATTTCACCTTCTTAATTATACTACATTTATAAATTATTTTATATTATTTTTTGATAAGATTTGTCGAAATTAACTTTTAATTATAATAATATGATAATTTTATATTAGGAGGATATAAATATGGATCAAGTTTTAATGTTTGTTATATTTGATGAATTAATAGAAAATACAAAAAAAGTAGAAGAAAATTTAATTTTGTATCATAAATTTAAATAGGTGATTAAATTGTTATATGAAGTTAAAATGTTTTATAAGCTTTTACCTTATATATTACCAGTTTCTATAATGCTAAATATTTTAGGTAATACAATAAAAATAACTTTTAAGATAGATTCTAAATATGTTATTTGGATACTTTTATTTACTAGCATAGTTATATATTTTTTATTTTTTAGTATTAGTTTTGAGAGTTTATTTATATCTTTAGTATCATTTAGTTTTTCAGTGTCATCATATGATTTAGCTAAAAATTATAAAATGATAAGAAATAAACGTTAAATAAAGGTAGATAATATGTAAATTGACAAAATAGTAAAAAATTGCGATAATGTTAAACGTAGAGGTGGTAATTATGTTTAACGGAAGAATTTCTTTAACTCCTCAAGATATCTTTGATAAAGATTTTAAGATAGATACAAGGGGATATAGACTACAAGAAGTAGATAAGTATTTAGATCAAATAATTAAGGATTATGTTGAGTTTGTTAATATAATAAGAGAACTTAAAAACGAAAATAAAGAGCTTTCAAATGAAAATATATCTTTAAAACATGAACTTAGAAATTTAAAAGCTAATATAGATATAGTTAAAAAAAGCGAAAAAGAAATTACTAATGTTGATATTTTAAGACGATTATCACAGCTAGAAAAATATATATATGATAAAGATGAATAGTATTTTTTACGTAAACGCTATTAAGTTAGTTTAATAGAGGAAAGTCCACGCTCACACGTATCTGTAATGATCGTAGTGTTCATGCAAAGGGAAAAAATAACCTTTGGTAAGTATTTACTTAACGGCAATGAAATAACCTAAGTTTTTAAAATATGGTTAAAGTAATTATAAAGTGCCATAGTGACGAATAATTTGGAAACAAATTAAGTGGAACGGGTAAACCCCATGAGTGAGAAACCCAAAATTGGTAGGGGAGCTTCTATGAAGGAATAAAAACGGATTAGAGGATGCTTTTATAGCATAGATAAATGTTTACGGCTAGCTATTAGCTAGTACAGAACGTGGCTTATTAAAAATATTATTTAATATAAAGGAAGTGAATATTTTGAAAGAAATTGGTGAAGAGTTAAAGGTTGCAAGAGAAGAGCATGGCGTAAGCATTGAGGAAGCAGCTGAAGACTTAAACTTAAGAGTATCTCAAATTGAAAATATTGAGCAAGGGAATTTAAAAGCATTTAAAGATGTTTTTTATCTTAAGTGTTTTATACGTGATTATGCGAAATATTTAGGACTTGATGAAGAAAAAATAATGGATGAATTTAATGAGTTTTTCTTTGAAGAAACATCTAAAATACCGATTAAAGAAATAGAAAAAGCATCTCGTGAAAAGAGAAAAGAACTAAAGGATGAAAAAAAGATATTTTCACCATATACACAAGAAGATAAACCAAGATCAAAGATGGTTTTGGTAATTGTAACTTTAATTATTCTTTTACTTTTAACTTTAATAGGGTATATAGTTGTAACAGAGTATATAATTCCATCAAATAATGATGATAATATTATTACATATTTAGAGAATTAAGGGGCGATGCATATGAATTTAGCTAATAAGCTTACGATATTTAGAATATTTTTAACTGTTATTTTAATAACAATATTATTATTTCCATTTTATATGGTAAATATAGAATTTCCAACGATATTGATAGGTACTGTTACTGTTGATACTAGATATTTAATTGCTGCTATAATATTTTTTGTTGCATCATTTACTGATTTTTTAGATGGGTTTATAGCAAGAAAATATAATATGGTAACTGATTTTGGTAAGATGGTTGATGCTATAGCTGATAAAATGCTTGTTAATTCAACACTTATTATTTTGACTGCAAAAGGTTTTGTTCATCCTATTATAACAGTAATTGTTGTTTTTAGAGATACATTTGTTGATACTATAAAAATGATTGCTGCAAGTAAAGGTAATGTTATAGCTGCTATAAAAACTGGAAAAATTAAGACTTGTTTTTTAATGATTGGTGTCATTTTAACATTATGTTACAATTTGCCATTCGAATTATTTGGTTATGATATAGCTAACTTTGTATTAGTACTTGCTATGTTTTTCTCTATAATTTCTGGTATAGAGTATTACTATAAAAATAAAAGTATATTGTTTGCAAATAGTAAAAATGAAAATAAAGAAATAGAAAAATAATTAAAAATCTTATATTATATAAGGTTTTTTTAATTGTCGAAATATGTCTTAAATTTTATTCAAACATTTGTTCGAAAAAAACTTGCTTTTTTATTTTTTATCATTTATAATGTTTTTAGAAATAAAAAAACGGAGGAAAATATATGGCAAAGTTAGCTGATAAAGATAAGACTTTAGAACAAGTTTTAGCGGATATAGAAAAACAATTTGGGAAAGGTTCTGTTATGCGTTTAGGTGAAGAGACTCATAGTGAAATTGATGTTTGTTCAAGTGGGTCTTTAACACTTGATATAGCACTTGGAGTAGGTGGCTATCCAAAGGGAAGAATAATTGAAATATTTGGACCAGAGTCATCAGGTAAAACAACATTTGCTCTTCATGCTATAGCAGAGGTTCAAAAAGCTGGTGGTAAGGCGGCTTTTATAGATGCAGAACATGCATTAGATCCAGTATATGCTAAAAATTTGGGAGTAGATATTAATGATTTATTATTATCTCAACCTGATACAGGTGAACAAGCACTTGAAATATGTGAAGCTTTAGTTAGAAGTGAAGCTATTAATATTGTTGTAATAGATTCTGTTGCTGCATTAGTTCCACAAGCGGAAATAGAAGGCGAAATGGGGGACTCTCATGTAGGACTTCAAGCAAGACTTATGAGTCAGGCACTTAGAAAATTATCTGGTACAATAAATAAAACAAATACAATTGCAATATTTATAAATCAGTTAAGAGAAAAAGTGGGTGTTATGTTTGGAAATCCAGAAACAACACCAGGAGGTAGAGCACTTAAATTTTATTCTACAATAAGACTTGATGTAAGAAGAGGAGAACAAATAAAAAATGGTGATAATGTAATTGGTAATAAAACTAATGTTAAAGTTGTAAAAAATAAAGTTGCACCACCATTTAAAACTGCACCTGTTGAAATAATGTATGGTAAAGGTGTATCAAGAGAAGCTGAAATAATTGATTTGGCATCAGAAATAGGTATTATAGATAAAAGTGGAGCTTGGTATTCTTATAAAGGAGAAAAAATAGGTCAAGGTAAAGAAAATGCTAAACAATTTTTAAGAGATAATATAAAACTTAAAGAAGAAATAGAAGCTAAAGTAAGAGAAAGTCATGGTATATTAAAAAAAGAAAATAAAAAGGGAAAGTAAGTAGTTATTAAAATACTACTTTTTTGTATAATATAATTAAGGTTTTATAGAAATAAAATGTTATGTATTGTATAATATATATGGTGATATAATGGATGATATAAATAAAAGAATTGATGATTTAATTAATATAATTAATAAAGCTAGTTATGAATATTATGTAAATGATAATCCAACTATAACAGATCAGGAATATGATGATTATTATAATGAATTATTAAGGTTAGAAGAAAAATATCCTAATTTAAAAAAAGAAAATTCACCTACTATAAGAGTGGGCGGAAAAGTAGTTGAAAAGTTTAATAAAGTAAATCATATTACACCAATGCTTTCTTTTGATGATATATTTAATGAAGAAGAAATAATTGCGTTTGATAAAAGGGTTAGAAAGACTTGTCCTGATGCAATTTATACTTTAGAACCTAAAATGGATGGATTATCTGGCTCTTTAATATATGAAAATGGTGTTCTTAAAAGAGCCGCAACAAGAGGTGATGGTGTTATAGGAGAAGATATAACACATAACGTTATAACTATCAAATCTGTTCCTTTAAAATTAAATAAAGCTATTGATATAGAAGTTCGTGGTGAAATTTACATGAGTAAAAAGTCCTTTGAAAAATGTAATGAACAAAGACAAATGAATAATGAAAATTTGTTTGCTAATCCACGAAATGCTGCAGCTGGGTCTGTAAGACAATTAGATAGTACCATAGCTGCTAAAAGAAATTTAGATTTTATGGCTTATTTTATACCAGAACCTTTAAAATATGGTATAAAATCTCAAAGAGAATCTTTAAGCTTCTTAAAAGAATTAGGTTTTTTAACTAATTATAAGTTAAATAAAACAGCTAAGAATGTTAATGATATTATATCTTATATAGATGATTTATCTAAAAAAAGGAAAAGTTTAGCTTATGAAATAGATGGTGTTGTTTTAAAAGTTGATAGTTTAGATGATGAAAAAAAACTTGGATTTACTCAAAGAGTACCTAGATGGGGTATAGCTTATAAGTTTCCTGCAGAAGAAGTGTTAACTACGTTGAAAGAAATAAAATTTACAGTTGGAAGAACTGGAAAAATAACTCCAAATGCTATTTTTGATCCTGTTCATGTATCTGGTTCTATTGTATCTAAAGCAACACTACATAATGAGGATTATTGCTTAGATAAAGATATTAGAATAGGTGATGTAATATCAATTAGAAAAGCAGGTGATGTAATTCCTGAGGTTGCAATGGTAAAAAAAGAAAGAAGAAAAGGTAATGAAATACCTTTTAAAATGATAGATACTTGTCCTATGTGTGGATTTAAATTAATAAAAAAGGATGCAAATTATTTTTGTGATAATATTTTGTGTCCAGCTAGAAAAATAGAAAGTTTAGTTCATTTTGCATCTAGAGATACTATGAATATTGATGGTTTAGGTGAAAGAATAATAGAAGACTTTTATAATATGGGATTTATAAAGAAAATAACTGATATATACACTTTATATAATCATAAAGAAGATTTAATTGAATTAGAAGGATTTGGAGAAAAAAGTGTTAATAATTTACTTGGAAGTATTAAAAAGTCAAAAAATAATTCTTTAGAAAAAATTCTTTTTGCACTTGGTATAAGGCATGTTGGTAAGAAAACTGCTAAAATACTTGCTAAAAAATATAAGACAATTGATGGTATTATAAATGCTTCTTTAGAAGAATTAACTAATACTTATGATATTGGAAAAAAAATAGCAGAAAGTATTAAAAATTATTTTGATGCTGAAGAAAATATAAAATTAATTAGTGATCTAAAATCTTTAGGTGTTAATTTTAATTATAATTCATCACATATTAATAATAAGTTAGATGGTATGACATTTGTTTTAACTGGTACTTTAAAGAATTATAAAAGAGATGAATTAACTAAAATATTAGAAGATTTAGGTGCTAAAGTAACAAGTAGTGTTACTAAAAAAACATCGGGCGTTATAGTAGGTGATAGTCCAGGTAGTAAGTATGATAAAGCACTAAAATTAAATATAAAAATTTATAAAGAAGAAGATATTAAAGATATTATAGAATAGATAGTGCTTGACAAATATGAAAAAAATGATATTATAACAGACATTAAATATGTTTGCTTGTATAGAAACATTTAACAAGCAAAAAGCTTGCTTGTTTGCAAGCTTTTTGCTTTATAGGAGGAAAAAATGAACACAAAAGATAATATTGAAAAGACAAAGTATAGATATTTTATGGATAATGCTAATAAGTTTTTAGATAAAACAGCAATTACCTATACTATACCTATTGAAAAAGGTGAAGTAGATAAAGACTCTGTTGATTTAAATAGAGTATATAAAGATGTTAAAATATCTAAAAGAAAATTAATAAATAATATAAATAAAGTTGCAGATTCTTTATGGATGCTTGGGGTAAGAGAAGGTGATATTGTAACTATATGTTCATCTAATACACCTGAAACTATATATATGGATTATGCTTTAAATAAAATTGGTGCTGTACCTAATTATATATATCCTAATTTAACTTCTGAAGAGATGCGATACTTTTTTGATGAGGTAAAAAGTAAATATGTATTTATGCTTGGTGAACCAGAAATTAAAAAAGCTGTATTAAAGGCAGCTAAAGATTCTTCTGTAACTACTATAATTGAAGCATCAGTTATAGAATCTTTTGATAATATATTTAAATTAATAGCTAATTCAAAAAATAAAAATGAAAAAATTGAAGATAGTAAAATAATTAGTTGGAAGGATTTTATTAATTTATCTAAAGGACATGAAAATATAAGTATAGAATCTAAATATGATGAAAATAAGATGAGTTGTCTTATGCATACTAGTGGTACAACAAGTACTCCAAAAGCTGTTATGCAGTCAAATAAAAATCCAAATGCAATTGTAAGAAATTATGAACTTTCTGGTCAAAATTTTGAACCCTTAAAAAGATATTTACAAGTTTTACCAATATTTGTATCTTTTGGTAATTCTACTTTTCAAGCAATGTTTTGCAATAATGTAGAGATAATTATGATTCCAGAGATGAATCCAAAAAATTTTCCTGGACTTATTGATAAATATGAGCCTAGCTATTTAACTGTTACACCATCACATTGGGCAGCATTATTAAAAAGTAAAAAATTAAGTAATAAAAACTTAAGTTTCTTTGAATTGATTGGAACTGGTGGCGATGGTTTTGCCAATATAGAAGATAGACTTAATAGCTTTTTAAGAACACATGGATGCAAGGTGTCTGTAATGGATGGATATGGTTCAACAGAAGTTTCTGCTATAGCTTTATCTAATTTAAATAGAGATCATAAAAAGGGAAGTTTAGGTAAACCGATGGGGGATGTAAAAGTAGGCGTATTTGATCCTGAGACTGGTGAAGAATTAAAAGTTGGAGAAGTTGGTGAAATGGCCATAACTGGAAGTACAGTAACATTAGGTTATTATAATGATTTAGAGACTACTAAAAATGTGTTTAGAAAACATAATGACGGAAATATATGGGTTCATATGGGAGATTTAGGTAGAAAAGATGAAGATGGTTTTTATCATTATGAAGGAAGAATTAAAAACATAATTGCAAGAAAATCATTTAAGTTTTCACCTCAAAATGAAGAAAAGTTAATAGAAAGACATCCAAATGTTGAAAAATGTTGCATAGTAGCTATGCCAAGTAAAGAAGAAGGGCAAGTACCAAGTGCGCATATAACTTTAATTGATTATTCAAAAAAAGAAGAAACATTAGATGAAATAATTAAAATGTCTAGTGAAATTCAAGAATTACATAGACCTGCATCGTATAAAATTAGAGAAGAAATACCAAGAACAAAAAATAATAAATTTAATTTAAATGCACTTAAAATTGAAGATATTGCATCAATGTTTCCTGGTGTATTAAATGCAATAATTACTCCCATATATGATTCTTCATATGATTATGAATTAGCTGTTGAAATAAATCCGGATTTGAATTATAAATTAGATGGAAATTCTGACATAAGAAAAGAAATAGAAAAATATGTTACAGATATAATGAATAGTGAAAAAATTTCTAGATGTAATATTTTGTACAACGTAAGTGTAGTTGACAAAAAATTTACTGATTCATATGTTTATAGAGAAAAAACTCATGTAAAAGCATTGTAAACTTTGAACAATTAATAGCACTTTTTAACATAAGTATGTTATACTTAATTTTAGGAGGTATACTTATGAATTCAACAATTTTTTTCTCAGCTTGTAGCTTATTATATTGTATTTTATTACTTGTTATATTTAAAATGAAAAATAAAGTTATAACCAAAAAAGAAAAGATTTTAAAAACGTTATTATTTATAAATTTATTTGGTTTAATACTTGAGGTTTTAGGTATATTTTTAGGAAGTAGTTATGAAAATTATAAATTATTAAATGATATTGTTTTAAGATTAATACTAGTTTATTATTTTACTTGGATATTTTTCTTTATAATATATATAATGATAATATCAACTAAGGATGAAAAAGTAGATAGAAAAAAAATGATGATATGGATATTTATATATTTAGTAGTGTTAGTTATAAGTGTGTTTTTACCATTGGATTATGTAACTAGAAATGATGTTATTATATATACAACAGGAGCTGCAACTAATTTAGTATATTTTTATTCATTATTTTGTGATGCTATTGGATTGTTTATTATGTTTAAAAATTCTAAAGAAATCAAAGGTTCTAAATATGCTCCTTTATTTGTATTAATTTCATTTGGAACTATAATATCAATGATTCAATCATCTCATCCAGAGCTTTTACTTTCATCTACTATGCAGACTTTTGTAACGTACATTATATATTTTACTATGGAAGATAAGAAAATAAATAGTACTAAGGAGATATAACAATGCAAGAAAATGTTAATAATACAATTAGTTTATTAGATAAAGTAAACATTAAACTAAATGATTATATGTGTACTTTATCAATAGCTAAAGAAGTAGTATCTTCAAAAAACTCAAGTGGTGGAATACTAATTGTTGGAATGATAATAGTAATTGTTGGATTAGTAGGATATATGTTAAGTAAAAATAGATAAGCAAGGGGGGAAAAATATATCCCTTGTTTTTTCTTAAAAAATAAAAAATAGGGAAATAATTATATGCAAATAATAAATAAAATAAAAGAAGAAGTTAAAATTGAATGTGATAAATATAAAAGAAAGTCAGAAGATGGTTATGATTTTTGGAATGAGCATATAAAATATGTTTATAAAGAGGCTAATTTTTTAGCTACTAGATATAATGCAGATAAAGAAATAGTATTACTTGGAGCATTATTACATGATATTGCTTTGATTAAAAAAGTTGGTAGCAGAAGTTCTCATCATATAAATGGTGCTATAATAGCAAAAGAATTATTACTCAAATATAATTATCCTAATGATAGAATAGAAAAAGTTACAAATACTATTTTACATCATAGAAGTAGTAAAGATGCTTTAAATATAGAAGAAATATGTGTTTGTGATGCAGATATTTTATCTCATTTTGATAATATACCAATGATATTTGATTATGCATATAAGCAAAATAATGTTACAATTAAAAATGTTAAAAAATGGATAAATAATTATTTTGAAAATGACTTTAATGATCTAAGCGATATTACAAAACAAAAGTATTTTAAAAAATATAAAAATATATGTAAGATATTATTTAAATAATTGTTTAATTACTTAAGTTGTTCTATAATAGAACAACTTTTTAAATAAAGTGTAGAAATAAAACATATTTTATAGTATAATAATTATCGTACAAGGAGGCTATGGTATGTTACCAAAAATAAAACGTTTTATAAAGAAAAATAAAAAGTTAGTTAGTTTATGCATTATTTTTCTGATAATTTTTATAATTTTAATTATATTATTTAAAGCTTTATTTTATTCTTCTAGTGAAAAATCAGTTTATGGAGTAAGATTAAAAGATATAAAAGAAAATGAATTTACTAAAAATGAGAGTAAAGATTTTAAAGAAAAATCTACAAATATACAAGGAGTAAAAAACGTTAAGGTTGTTATAAAGGGAAGACTTATTAAAGCGTTTGTTACTTTTGATGATTCTATATCAAATAATGATATAAAAACTAAATTTGATGAAATGACAAACTTTATAAGTGAAAAAGTAAAAAGTTATTATGATATTACATTTTATGCTATACAAAATAAAGATGATAAAGAAACATATCCTATAATAGGATATAAACATAAAAATAATTCTTCAATGTCATATGAAGAACTTTAGAGGTGATTTAAATGCGAAAGAAAAAGGATAATAAATGGTTAGTTATAACTTTCATTTTATTTTTAGTACTAGTTTTAATTCTATTAATAGTGTTTAGCAAAGGTCCTAAAGATAAAGCAAGTTTAAATTTATCTGAAAAAAGATGGATAGAAAATAATAAAAAGAATGTAATTAATGTTTCGATAGCTAATAATATACCTGTATTTAGTGAGGATGGAGAAGGGGTGTTTTTTGACTATATAAACAAATTAGAAGAGCAAACAGGATTAACTTTTAATTTAATATCCTATGATGCTTCATCTGATATAGAAGAAAATGATTTATATTATGAAGTAGTTAAAGCTGATGATTATGATAGTTTAAAAGATAGTGATTTAATTTTTTATAAAGATTATTATGTCTTAGTAGGAAAAGAAAGTGAAAAAATAGTTGAGCCTTATAATATAAAGAATAAAAAGATAGGTGTATTATCAAATGATTTAGCTAATGTTAGTTATTATATTTCATCTGAAAGTGGAGTAACCTATGCACCATATGAAAATTCTAATGATTTATTTAGTGCTTTAAATAATGAAAATGTTGATTATATAACAGTACCCAAAAATAGGTATTTATCTTTAATTTTAGAAAATAATTATCATATTATTTATAATATAACTGAGGTTAAAGAAGCATATGTATTAAGAATTTCTAGTAGTGCATCAAATAGCTTATCAAGTATTGTTAAAAAGAATTTTATTAATTATGAAAGTAATAATTTAAAAAAAATATATAATGAATATTTAATTAGTTTTTTACTTGATAGAAATAATATATCTGAGAAGTCAAAAGCTGACTTTTTAGGTAAAAAGTATGTGTTTGGCTATTTAGAAAATGAGCCATATACTAGTACTATTAATAATAAATTAATTGGTTTTGATAGTACTTATTTAAATATGTTTAGTGATATGTCAGGAGCATCATTCGTTATTAAAAAATATAACAGTGTAAAAGATTTGACTAATGCTTTAAATAAAGGTGAAGTTGATTTTGCATCTAATTATTATAATTATTCTGGATTAAGTGGTGATTATGAAAGAACTATTTCGCCATATGAAGAAGAATATGTTATTTTAGCGGGAAATAATAATACAAACTTAGTAATAAACTCAGTTAAGTCCTTAAAAGATAAAAAAATAATTACTACTAATAGTACATTAGCTAAGTTTTTAAAAAAGCAAGGTAAAGCTAACGTTAAAACATATGATAAAGTAAGTTCTTTGATTAATAGTGTTGATAAAAATAGTATAATAGCATTAGATAAAAATATATATGAAACATACAAAGAAAATGATTTTATAAATTATAGAGTTATTTTTAGTGAAAAGGAAAATTTAGAATATGGTTATGTAATAAAGAATACTAATGAAAATACTACATTTAAAACTTTGCTTATTAAATATATGGAGATAATAAATTATAAGCAAATATATAATATGGCTTTTGTAGATTATGGTAAAGATTCAAAAGAAGTAAGTTATACATTCTTATATTTTATAGCATTAGTTATTATCTTATTTATAATTTGGTTATTATTAAGAAAGAAAATAAAAAAGAAAAAGAAAAGTAAAAGAGAAGAAACAATTAGATATATTGATCCTTTAACTTCTTTAAAAAATCGTAATTATTTAAATAAGAATTTTAAAAAATGGGAAGATAATGTAATTTATCCTCAGACTGTTATTGTTATTAATCTTAATAATTTAAGGCATATTAATGATGTATATGGTCATGAAGAAGGAGATAAATTAATTAAATTAGCTGCTAATGTTTTAATTAGAAATCAATTAGAGCAAAGTGATATTATAAGAACTGATGGTAATGAATATTTAATATATATGGTTGGATATGAAAAAAATAAAGTAGTATCTTATATGAGAAAGTTATATAAGGAATTAGGAGAATTACCATATGGTTATGGAGCTACTTTAGGATATAGCATGATTGAAGATGATATAAAAACAATTGATGATGCTATAAATGAAGCTGTGTTAGAAATAAGAGCTAGTAAGGAAATGAAAAGTAAAAAGTAAGTAGGTATGATAATGAAAAAACAAAGTGAAAAAATTAAAGGAACTATTAGGACTAATATGACGCTTATGGACACGCCACTTATGTCTATTTTGCCTGGTCAAATTTCATTTTTTGTGATTTTATCAATTATTCCTCTTATAAGTATTTTAGTAATGGTAATTTCTAGATTGTCATTTAATTTTGATGTTATAACTAATTTTATATCTCATTACTTACCTAGTGGTGTTACTAATATTGTTTTATCAATTATAGAAGAGCAAAAGGCTGGTGTTACTGATTTTGTATTTATTATAACTGCTTTTTATCTGGCATCAAAAGCTACACATTCTATAATTGTTGCATCAACACAAATATATAATGGCTCTCAAACTGACTTTTTAAGAACTAGAATTAAAGCTATAATTATGTTATTGATAATTATAAATTTAGCTGTTTTAACATTAGGTGTTTATACTTTAGGTAGTAGAATAATTAATTATATTATGGAAACAAATGGTGCAATATCTCCTTTAATATATACATTTTATAAAATTTTTAGATGGCCATTTGTAATATTTATGATATTTCTTGCTGTAAAAATAATGTATACTATAGCACCTAATGTAAATATACCTAGTCGTTCGGTTAATAAAGGTGCATTATTTACTACAATTGTTTGTAGCACGTCAACATACGTTTATTCATTTTATGTTACTAATATAGCTAACTATTCAAAATTTTATGGTAATTTATCTAATATAATTATTTTAATGATGTGGATATACTGGCTATGTTACATATTTGTTTATGGTATGACATTAAATGAACATCATTTAACAAGTAAAGAAATAGACAATTAATCATAAGGACTTTAAACTAGTCCTTTTTTTTGCTATAATATATTATATTCGGAGGTAATAACTTATGATGAAAATTAAAAATTTAAATAAAAAAATGCTTTATAGCATAAAAAAAAGATGTAGCGAAATAAGTTTAATATTGTATATAAAAACAAATATTTTATTTATAACATATATTTTAATTAATTTAATAAATTCTTGGTTGCTTAGAATAGTTACCATGGGTACTTATTTTAATATATTAGCTATTATTAGTGACTTGGCATTTGTATTATTAGTTGGATCTTTTGCTTATCTTTTAAAACCTAAAAAACAAATTAAAGTATTATTACCTATTACAATTATTATGATGTTAGTTTGTATTATTAATGCAGTATATTATGAAAATTATGTATCTTTTGCATCTTTTTCACTTCTTTCAACAGCATCATTTTTAGGAGATATGGATAGTAATATTGTTACATCACTTATTCATATTAAAGATATAATATTAATATTTCCACCTATATTATTAATAATAATTCATATAATATTAAAGAAAAAGGATTATTATAAAACCGTAGAAAAGATTGAACGTCCTAAAAAAAGATTTCTAAATACAATTATATTAGGTTCGTGTGCAACATTTATTACAATAATTCTGATGCAAGCATCAGATTATAGTAGATTAAAAAAACAGTGGAATAGAGAATATTTAGTTCAAAGATTTGGTATTTATGTATATCAAGCTAATGATGCTATAAAAAGTACTCAGTCTAAGTTTACTAGTATGTTTGGATATGATAGTGCATCTAAAAAAGTTAGAGAATTTTATGAAGAGAAAAATAAAACTGATTTAGTAAATTCTAAAACTAATAGTTATACTAATATATTTAAAGGGAAAAATGTAATTGTTATACATGCTGAAAGTATAATGACTGAGGATATGACTTTATCATTCAATAATAAGGAATTAACTCCTAATTTAAATAAATTAGCTAGTGAAGGGTTATTCTTTGATAATTATTATTCTCAAGTTAGTGTTGGAACATCTAGTGATACAGAATTTACATTTAATACATCTCTTTTACCAGCATCAACAGGAACTGTATTTGTTAATTATTGGAAAAGAAGTTATGAGGCTATTCCAAATTTATTAACTAAAATGGGATATTATACAGCTAGTATGCATGCTAATAATGCATCATTTTGGAATAGAAATGTAATGCATCAAACATTGGGATATAAAGACTTTTTTGCAAAAGATAGTTTTGATTATTCAAATGAAGATGAATTAATTGGTATGGGATTATCTGATAAAGAATTTTTTAATCAAGCTATAGATAAACTAAAAGATATAAGTTTAAAAAATAAAAATTATTATTTAACATTAATTACTTTATCTAATCATACCCCTTGGGATGATGAAGATAAGTATGGTAATTACTCTGTTGATTATAAGTATAATCAAACAGATGAAGAAGGTAACATAGTAGAAAAAAGCATGCCTTATATGGAAGGAACTATGCTAGGTAGATATTTTAAGTCTGTTCATTATGCTGATAGTGCTTTAGGAGAATTTGTAGATAAGTTAGATAAAGAAGGATTACTTGATAATACTGTTTTAGTAATATATGGTGATCATGATGCTAAGATAGCTAAGAAGGAATATAAATATTTTTATAATTATGATTTTGAAACAGGAAAACAGTATGATAAAAATGATGAAAGATATATTGATGTTGATTATTATAAGTATGAGTTAAATAGAAAAGTACCATTTATTATATGGACTAAAAATAGTAGTGGTGATGGTATTTTAAATAAAAAAGTAAGTAAAGTAATGGGAATGTATGATGCTATGCCAACGCTAGCTAATATGTTAGGTTTTAATTATAAATATGCTTTGGGTCATGATATATTTAATATAGATAATAATATAGTAGTATTTCCAAACGGAAACTTTGTAACAGATAAGATATATTATAATGCTCAAAAAGAAGAGAATTATCTATTAAAAGATAGTGTAGTAAATAATGATGAAATAGAAAAATATAAAAAATATGCTAATGATTTATTAGAAGTATCTGATTCAATTATTGTATATGATTTGGAGGCAGAAAAAAATAATGAAGAAAATTAAAAAAATATTATTAATTATTCTAATATTATCTATAATAGGTTTATTATCTTTTATAGTATATGAAAAGTTTTTTAATACTGAAAAAGAAAATGAAGTAAAAGTAATTAAAACTATACCTGGTTATGGATATAATTTAGATGATAATGAAACTGTAGTTTATAAAGAAGAGTTTAATAATTTAGAAAAAATATTATCAAGTAGTGAAGTTAATTATGAAGATTATGCTTTATCTATTGCTAAGTTATTTATTATTGACTTTTATACACTTGATAATAAACTTTCTAAAAATGATATTGGAGGAGTAAGTTATATTCATCCATTAGTTAAAGATAATTTTATAGAAGAAGCAAGAAGTACATTTTATAAGTATTTAGAAGTAAAAACAGATAAAAGAACTCAAAAATTACCAGAGGTAAGTAATATAATTGATGAAAAAATAGAAAATACTACGTTTAAAATTAAGAGTAATAATACAACTACTAATAAAAATAATAAAGTTACATATGAAACAGTTGATGCTTATAAAGTTACTATTTCTTGGGAATATAAAGAAGATTTAGGTTATGAAAGTGAATGTAAAATAATTATAATTAAAAAAGATAACATGTTATATATAGTAGAAATGGATTAATAAAAAAGGAGCTTAATATTTGTAAGCTCCTTTTCCTATTTGAGTTTCTTCATATGGATTATTAATTGAAAATGAGAATTCTTTATTCATAACAGGCTTTTTTAATTCTAAGTTTATTTCCATAGCTTCTTTAATTTCTTTTAAGCTTAATTTAGAATACTCAAAATAATATATTCCATTAATAGTGTTATCAAAACCAGATAAATATAGTCTTTGTGTTCCTATAAAATCATCACTTGTTATATTTTTTGAATTAAATATAATATTTTTAAATGTATCAAAGCCAGTTAACATAGTATCTTTATCAATATTAGTATCAATATTATCTCCAACTATATTTAAAATATCATATACTTCATTTAAACTTTTTACTTGTTTTAGCTTATTAATCATAGAATTAATTAATTGTTGTTGATTTTGACCTCTAATAAAATCATTGCTAGTATATTTTGAATATTTTTTTCCACAGTATTTTGGCCACGTATGTCTATTTCTTGCAAAGGCAAGTGCTTGTTCTCCATTTAAAGTTTGAAGACCTTTTTCAACATATATCATATTTTTACCAAATCTTCTTTGACTATCTTGTTCACAAAAAGCATAAGGAACATCAACCTCTATGCCACCTAAAGCATTAACAAGTGACACTACACCTTGAAAATTTACTTTTACCCAATAATCTATTTCTATACCCGTGAAGTTAGTTATTGTATCCATAACACAATCTACACCATATAAACCAGCAGAATTAATTTTATTTTTAGCTTTATTTTTAGCACAAACAATAGGAACTCTAGTATCTCTTGGAATACTTAAAATAGTTGCATTCATTGTATTTGGATTAAATGTAATAAGTATTAAAGTATCACCATTAAATGAATTACTTTTTTTTAAAGATGAAGAACTAGAATCAACTCCCATAATAAGTAAAGTAAAAGGTTCATTAAGTGTTTTATTAGATAAGTCATCTTTTTTAATAGTCTTCTTATTTTTTTCATATATAACTTTTGTTTTATCAGCTATATCATGAAATTCTTCTTTAGATGAGAACATAGATATATAAGATGATGTAATAAACATTGCATCTATTTCTTTATTATATAAAGCATTTATTAGCTCATCAAATGAATCATATAACTTTATATTATTTATTTTTTTATTTTCTAATATCTCCATTGGAATTTGATAACTTTCTATGTTATTAGCATCAGATATAACTCCAACGTTTTTATTTTTTAAATTATTAAAAGAAGATATATTTGAATCTTTTAATGTTACTAAACTTGATGAATAACCTGTTTCTTTATTAGTTATTTTAGATAATGAATTACTTATTTTATTTATATTTACACTAATAAATAATTGACTTATTATCACTAGTATTAAGAAAATAAAGTAAATTATATAATTTTTAACTTTATTTTTTTTAATACTTTTAATACCAAAAATAGTAAATAGCATCATTAATAATAAAGTAAATATTATTAGTCCATATACAATATATGTCATAATACTTTTTGATGAATTAAAATAATATATTTCTTTTATAAAAAAAATACTTGTTATATAAAAGAATATTAATAATGGTAGTAATAATAATACTGTTTTTTTAAATTTCTTTTTTTTCTTCAAAATATCACCTCTAATACCATGTAATTATACAACAAAATATGACATAAAACAACGTTTATAAAAAACGCTTCATTTATAGAATGTGATAAATACTAATACTTTATTCATTTATGTTTTACAATATTTTACAAAAATATATATTTTAATACTAAATACATTATATTTTTATGTTATAATTATTCTAGAAGGGAATATATCTATGAATAAGAGTATTAAAAAAACGCAATATGTAGTTATTATTTTTTGTTTTATGTTTTTGTATATAAATAAAATAGATGCTGCAACATATAATGTTTATAAAGTTAAATATAATTGTAATGTAAGAACAGAACCTAGTGATCAAGCTGGTACCATTAAAAATGGAAATGATGATGTAAAAGTATATCCTAATCAAGAATTAGAATATATTAAGACATTAAAAGGTCCTAATAATGGTAAAAATAATCAAGATTGGTATGCGGTAAAATTTGATTATGCTGCAAGAGAATATACTGGTTATGTTGCTAAAGCTTGTATGTATGATACGGTAACTTATTCATATAATGATGATTCTTCTTTTGAAGAAAGTATAAAAAGCTTTCCTGATAGCTATAAACCATATTTAAGAAAATTACATGCTATTCATCCTAATTGGACATTTAAAATAGATAATACGGGATTAGATTTTAAAGCTTCAATAACTGCTGAAAGTCAAAAGTATCAAAGTGCAATATCACATCTTTATCCATCATTATTTTATAGAGATAGTGAAAATCCAAACGGCATAATAGTAGATGGGAAAAGCTGGTATGCTCCTTGTTATGATGCTGTTGCATATTTTCTTGATCCTAGAAACTTTTTAAATGAAAAGAATATTTTTATGTTTGAAAGCTTAATATATAATGCAAATCAAGATTCATCTGTTCAAAAAATATTAGATGGAAGTTTTATGAAAGGCTCATTTAGTGAAGAGGGATATACTAAAAGTTATGCACAAACTTTTATAGATGCTGCTAAAGAATCTGGAGTATCATCTACACATTTAGCATCAAGAGCATTACAAGAAATGGGTACAACTATGTCATCTGCAGCATCTGGTACAGTATCAGGATATGAAGGATATTATAATTTTTATAATATAGGTGCTTATTCAGGTGAAGATAATTATTTAAAAGGATTACAGTATGCTAAAGAGCAAGGTTGGAATTCTAGAGTAAAGGCAATTACAGGAGGAGCATTATTTATATCTAAAAAATATGTTAATAATGGAAAGGATACTATTTATTTTCAAAAGTTTAATGTATCTGAAAACAGAACAACAGCTGCTTATACATATGAATATATGACAAATATTATGGCGCCTCAGCAAGAGTCATCTAATATATATCAATCTTACAAAAATAATGGTAAATTAAATGATGCTTATGCATTTAAAATTCCAGTTTATAAATCAATGACTAATACAGCATATAAAGTTTCAAGAACTGATACTGTAGGTGGTAATGAAGAAAATAAAGAAGATGATGAAAATAAAAAAGAAGAAGGGAAAAAAGAAGAAATTACAGTATCACCAGAAGAAAAAATAAATAATGCAGGTTATTCATTAAAAACAGGATTTTTAACTGGTATATCTGTAAATACTGATATGAGTTTATTAAGAAGTAATTTAACTAATAAAGGAGCATTAGTTGCATCTTTAAATAGTTCATGGAATTCTAAAGTAACAGGTCTTGTTGCAACTGGTGATATTATAGAAATTGATTCTAAAAAAAGATTTGAAGTTGTTATATATGGTGATATTGCAGGGGATACATCAATTACTGTTGTAGATTTATTATATTTAAAGAAATATTTACTTGGTGATATAAAATTAAATGCACCTAATAAAAAAGCTGCAGATATTAATAAAGATGGTAAAGTTGATGTAGTAGATTTATTACTATTGAAAAAACATATACTAGGTGAATATAGTATAAGTCAGTAGGAGGTTAAGAATGGTTAAAATTAAAAAAATATTTTTAGGATTATTTATAATTTATTTTGCTTTCGTATTTAAAGTATCAGATTTAAAGGCTGCATGTTCTGTTAGTGTATCTGCTCCTAAAAATGTAGTTGCAGGTAATACTTTTAAAGTAACAGCTACAGTTTCATCTGATGTTGGCTCTTGGTATTATGTACTTAGTTATGATGCATCTAAAGTAAGGTTAATAAGCGGTACTCCTAAAGTAGTTGGTGTAATAGGGGATAGTAAAACTAATACTTATACTTTTAAAGCAATATCTAGTGGAACTGCAACGTTTAAAGCTACAAATGTATCATTAGCTAGTAATTCAACCAATGCTCAGTGTTCTTCTTATGCAGGTTCATCTAAAACAACTATTAAAACACAAGCTGAAATAGAAGCAAGTTATAGTAGAAATAATAATTTAAGTCAGTTATCTGTTGAAGGAGCTGAACTTTCACCTGCATTTAATTCAGATGTAACAGAATATTCTGCAACTCTTCCAGTTGATACTACTAAAGCTAATATAGTAGTTGCCGCGCAAGATTCAACAGCTACAATTTCTGGTGCTGGACAAATAGATGTAGTGGATGGATTAAATAAAATTGAGGTAGTAGTAACAGCACAACATGGAGAAAAAAAGACTTATACAATTAATTTAACTGTACAAGAGCTTGATCCTATAGAAGTTAAAGTAGATAATGAAAAATATACTATTGTAAGAAAAAAAGGACAAATTGAAAATATTCCAGTAACTTTTATTGAAGATAAAATAACGATAGAAAATCAAGAAGTTGTTGCATATAAAAGTAAAACAGCTAAGCTAACTCTTTTAGCATTAAAGGATAGTAAAGGAGATATTAAATTATTTATATATAATTCTGCAAATAAAAAATTTAGTTTGTTTAATGCAGCTAATTCCTCAGCTAATTTAGTTATTTTAAATCAAGCGGGTAAGAAAGTACCTAAAGATTTTATAAAAGATAATATAAAAATAAATGATAATAATGTAACTGCTTATAAATATAGATATGATAAAGATAATAATTATTATTTAGTATATGCTAAAAACTTAGAAACAGCTAATGAATCATTTTATTTATATGATAAAAAAGAAGGAACCTATCAAAGATATTATGATAATTTATTAGATACTAAAGATTTACATATTAAATATTTATTATATATATCTATTTGCTTAATTATTTTATTCATTTTAATATTATTAATTAAATTATTAGTAAAGATGCTTCTATCAAAGGAAAAGAAAATAAATAAATATCAAAAAAAGATTGATAAATTAAAGAAGGATACTAAGAGTAATTTGTATGAAGAAGATAGAGTATCTATAGAAAAAATAGATAAAGATGATTATGTAACACCTAAAAAAACTAGAAAAGAAAGATTAAACGAACTTAAGGAAGCTAGAAAAAAGCTTGATCAAAATAAAACTAAGTATAGAAGAATTTCATTAGAAGAAGATGATTTTGATGAATAAAATTTATTTACATAAATAAATTTGTCTTGTATAATATAAATAGTGAGAAGAAGTTTTAATTAACTTGTTTTCCAAGAGATTTTGGAAAACAGAAGCTAATCTATAATTAGACTAACTTCTGTTTTTTTTATTTAGAAATAATAACTATTATAGTTATTAGTAATAATATGATAATCAATTTAGATTTAAAATTAATTTCAAATTTAAACTTCATAATTACCACCACGCTTTCTATTCTTAAAATAAAAGGTGGAAAACAAAAGTTAATCATAATTTACTTCTTCTCTAATATAATTATTATATATATTTTGTAAAATCCCTCGTTTTTAAATTTTATATACAATTATTTTATTATTTGTTATAATTTAATAAGGAGACAATTATGAAGAAAGTAATTTTTATATCAAGTATGGGTGGGCATTTAACTGAATTAATGCAACTTAAAAGTATATTTAAATGTTATGATTATAAAATTGTAACTGAAAAGCATAAATCAACTATAGGATTAAAAGCTAAATATAAAAGTAAAATAGAATATTTATTAACTGGTAATAAAGATAATATGCTTAAGTACATTTTTACTGCACCAATTAATATAATAAAAAGTTTTATAATCTTTATAAAATTTAAACCAGATGTTATTGTAACAACGGGTGCACACACATGCGTTAGTATGTGTTTTATAGCAAAAATGTTTAAAAAGAAAGTTATATATATAGAATCTTTTGCAAATATTAGTACAAAAACATTAACTGGAAGGTTAATTTATCCTATAGCAGATTTATTTATAGTTCAGTGGAAATCTATGCTTAAATTATATCCAAAAGCTAAATATGAAGGGTGGATATTTTAATGATATTAGTATTATTAGGTACTCAAAATAAACCATTTATAAGAATATTAAATGCAGTAGAAAATGAAATTAAGAAGGGTAAAATTAAAGAAAAAGTAGTAGCACAAATAGGATGTACTAAATTTGAAAGTGATAAAATAGAAGTATTTGATTTTATTTCTAAAGATAAATTGCAAGATTTAATAGAAGATGCAAAAATAGTAATTACACATGGTGGAGTAGGTATAATAACTGAGTGTATTTGTAAGAATAAAAAAGTAATAGTTATACCAAGATTAAAAAAGTATAAAGAACATACTAATGATCATCAGCTTCAAATAACAAAAGAATTTGCAAATAAAGGATATATAATTCCACTTTATAGTGAAAAAAGCTTATCTAAAGCAATAGATAAAGCTAAAAAGTTTAAACCTGTTAAATATGAATCTAATAATGAAATATTTAAAAATAAGTTAAAAGATTATATTGATAAAATTTAAATACCCGAATATTTTCGGGTATTTTTTAGTTACAGCATCTATTACAATTACATGAACCACTTTGCTTATTTCCTTGAGAACCTAAACCAAAAAATAAGAAGAAAATAATAAATACAATTACAATTATCCAAAGAATACTACTACTATTTGCATCACCATTATTATAGTTTGGATAATAAGGATAATATGGATATCCATACATATAAATCACATCCTTTCATTAATATTATATTTTTAAAATAAAAAAATGGTATATACAACAATTCATAATTAATACTTTACAATTATACTTCATTTATTTTGACCTTTTATTATTACTTTAGTATAATTAATTTGGTGATATTATGAAAAAAATAACTATTTTATCTTTACATTTAGGTTATGGGGGTATAGAAAATGCTGTTGCAACGTTAGCGAACCTTTTATGTACTAAATATGATGTTGAAATATTATCAGTATATAGATTATATAATGAACCTGTATTTAAATTAGATGATAGGGTAAAGGTGCGTTATATATCAAATATAAAACCTAATAAAAAAGAGATGAAATATTATTTAGAAAAGAAAAATTTTAGTATGTTTTTTAAAGGAATTGCTTTAAGTATTAAAACAGGATATGTTAAATATATTAAAACTGCTATAGAATTAAAAAGGTTAAATACTGATATAATTATTTCAACTAGAACAATTCATAATTATTTAGTATCTAAATTTGTAAATAAAAATATAAAGAAAATAGCATGGGAACATAATCATCACAATAACAATAAAAATTATATAAGAAAATTAGTTAATTCATGTAAGAATTTAGATTATTTAGTTAATGTATCTGAAGAGTTAAGTTTATTTTATAAAAAATATTTAGGTAATAAATCTTTATGTATATATAATTGTTTAGATTATATTCCAACAAAAACATCTAAGTTAGATAATAAAAATATTATTGCAGTAGGTAGACTATCAAAAGAAAAAGGTTTTGATGACTTACTTAAATTATTTAAAAAAGTATCTGTTAAATATCCAGATTGGAAATTAAATATTGTTGGGGATGGAATGGAAAAAAACAACCTTTTAGATTTAGCTCGTGAGTTAAAGTTAGGTGACAAAGTAATTTTTCATGGTTATCAAAATAAAGAATATATAAATGATCTTTTACTTAATAGTTCAATTTATGTGATGACATCTAAAACTGAAAGTTTTGGTCTTGTATTAATTGAAGCTATGAGTTATTCGGTTCCATGTATTTCTTATACATCAGCTAATGGGGCTAATGAAATTATTAGTGATAATATAAATGGATTTTTAATTAAAGATAGATGTGAAAAAGATATGATAGATAAAATATCTTTATTAATAGAAGATGAAAAACTAAGAAAGAAAATGGGTAAAAATGCTAAAGAAAGTGTAAAGAGATTTAATGGTGAAATTACACTTGAAAAATGGATTAAAATAATTAATTCGAAAAGAAAGTAGGTATGTATGAAGTTATCGGTAGTTGTTCCTTGTTATAATGAAGGAAAATCAATAAATGAATTTTATGAGAAGTTAAAAAATACTTTAGAAGAAAGAAAATTATCACATGAGATAATAATGATAGATGATGGAAGTTCTGATGATACTAATACTTTTTTACGTGAAATAAATAATAAAGATAAAAACGTTAAAATAATTACTTTTTCTAAGAACTTTGGAAAAGAATCAGCTATGTTATCAGGGCTTGAACATTCAAGTGGAGAGTTTATAGCGATTATGGATGCGGACTTACAACATAATCCTAAAGTTTTAATTGAAATGTATGATAAATTATTAAGTGAGCCAAATTATGATGTTGTTTGTGCATATAAATCTAATAGAAAAGATGAGGGTTCTATTAAAAGAACATTAACGTCTATATTTTATAAAATAAATAATAAAATATCTGATGCTAAGTTACTTCCAGGAGCTAGTGATTTTAGGGTGTTTAAATCATCTGTTAAAGATGCTATATTATCTCTTCCTGAAAGGAGAAGGTTTTTAAAGGGTATTTTTTCTTGGGTAGGTTTTAATACTATATATGTTCCTTATATGCCTGAAAAAAGGCTTTATGGTACTTCTAAATGGTCTTTAATTAAATTAATTAAATATTCTATTGGAGGAATTATATCTTTTTCTACATATCCTTTAGCTATTATATTTATACTTAGTATATTAGCATTTATTGTGGGTTTTACTAATTTTATATTAATGGGAAATTTATCTAATAGAACAATTATACTTATGGTTTCATCTATTATGTTATTTATAGGTGTTATATCCTTGTATATATCAAGAATTTATATGGAAGTTTTAAATAGACCTTGTTATATTATAAAAGAAAAGATAGGTTTTAAAGAAAGTAAGTAATATTAATATTTTATAAAGTGGTGATTTAAATTGAATGAAAAAATAATTGAAGTATTAAAAATAGTTTTATCTGTAATGATATTTACTGCGTCTTTATATCCTTTGGTTAAATGGATAGCTAATCATATTGGTGCACTTGATTATCCAAATGAAAGAAAAGTACATAAAAAGCCTATGCCATTATTAGGTGGTCTTATGATGTTTTTTGGGTTTTTATTTGGATATATGTTTTTTGCACCTCAAACAACTCAAATGTTATCTATACTAATAGGTAGTTTTATATTAATAATATTAGGTATAATAGATGATATTAAGCCACTTAAAGCTAAGGAAGCTATAGTAGGTCAAATACTTGCTGCGTGTGTTGTTACTTTTTATGGTAAAATACTTTTAAATGATATATCTTTTTTTGGATTTTATTTTGATTTTGGTTGGTTTTCTTATCCTTTAACTATTATATTTATGGTAGCTGTTATGAATATTATTAATTTAATAGATGGATTAGATGGTCTTGCAGCGGGTATAAGTAGTATATTTTTTTTAACGATTGGTATTATAGCTTTTATAATGCATAATATAGGTAGTTTAGAGATAACTTTAACATTTATAATGCTTGGAGCATGTCTTGGCTTTTTAATATTTAATTTTAATCCAGCTAAGATATTTATGGGGGAAACAGGATCTGTATTTTTAGGATTTATGATAGCAGTTGTATGTTTAGTTGGATTTAAGGCTGTTACTTTAACATCTCTTGTTGTTCCTTTATTAATACTTGCAATCCCAATTCTTGATACATTGTTTGCAATAATTAGAAGAATAATACATAAAAAACCTATATATGTTGCAGATAAACAGCACTTACATCATCAATTATTAAATAAAAAGTTTTCACAAAAAACAACAGTACTTATTATATATTCAGTTAGTATATTATTTTCTCTTGCATCTATATTTTATGTATTAAAAGATAGAAAACTTGGAATGATAATATATATTATTTTAACAATACTAATTACTTGGTTAGTTTTAACAACTGATATATTAACAGATAAAGCTAAAATAAATATTAAATTACCTAGTATAACTAAAAATAAGAAAAAGAAAAAATAATTTAAGTGATGTTTATCACTTTTTTTAGTGAACAATTATTGTTTTTATGATATGATGTAAGTATAAATAGGAGGGAATATAAATGAATGAGAATGAATCAAAGATAAAATTTTATAGTCTTGGAAGTGAAAAATTAGACTTATCTAAATTTATAAATGATAAAAACAGTAATTTGCCTAAAACTGTAATACCTTCTAAAAAGTTTACTGAAGCTTTAAATAAAGTTACTAAAAAAGATATAGGTACATTAAATAGAAAAATGCAAAATATAATAAGTGAGATTACAAAAAGATTAGTATTATGTAATATTAATTTAAGTGAAAAGTTAGAATTTGAGATAAAAGATATAGAAAGCTTAATAGTTAAAGTAGAAGAGATAATGAGTAATTTAATAATAAGTAAAGAAAAAAATAAAGTAGGATTATTTTCTTCAAATAAAAAGCTTAAGAAAAATAATTTAAAGAATATAGAAGATTGTATTTCTTATATATCTAAGTGTCAAGTAGAATTAATTTCAATGAAAAATGAATATAATAAATTAATATCTAGAAATTTATTTACTGAAAGTATTTTAGTAAATGAAAGTGATATAAAAGATGATACAGAAGATGAAATAGAAAATGAAGATCCTATAGAAAGAACAATAAGTTTTTATATGACTAATATAGAATAAAAAGGAGATTTTTTATGAAAGTTTTATTATATACAGAAAGTGAAAAGCTAATAGGTAAGTCAGGGCTTGGTAAAGCTATTAAGCATCAAATTAAAGCTCTTGAAAGTATGAAAGTAGAATATACTTTAGATCCTAAAGATGATTATGATATACTTCATATTAATACATATTTTCCAAAATCATATTTTTTTGCTAAGAAAGCTAAGAAAATGGGTAAAAAAATTGTTTATCATGCCCATTCAACAGAAGAAGATTATAAAGATGGTTTTATTTTAGCTAAAGCTACATCTAAGTTATTTAAAAAATGGATTATAAAGTGTTATAGTTTAGGTGATGTAATAGTAACTCCAACTTTATATTCAAAAAAATTATTACAAGGTTATAAGGGTTTAGAAAATAAAAAAATATATGATGTATCAAATGGTATAGAATTGGATTTTTTTAAACAAGATAAAAAGTTAGGAGAAGACTTTAGAAAAAAGTATGGATATAAAAAAGATGATAAAGTAATTATTGCAATAGGTCTTTATATAGAAAGAAAAGGTATTGTTGATTTTGTTTCTTTAGCGAAAAGATGCCCTGAATATAAATTTATATGGTTTGGATATAGTCCTTTGATAGTTGCAACTTCTCCTGTTAAAAAAGCTGTTAGAACTAAGCTTGATAATTTAACTTTTGCAGGATATGTAGAGCCTAGTGTTATAAAAGGTGCTATGAATGGATGTGATTTATATTTATTTCCAACTAAAGAAGAAACAGAAGGGATTCCTATTATAGAAGCTTGTGCGTGTAAAACTGATGCTATAATAAGAGATATACCTATATTTGATGAATGGTTAGTTGATGGGAAAAATGTTTATAAAGCTAAAGATATAGATGAATTTGAGAAAAAAATTAAGCTTATTTTAAATGGAAAATTACCTAGTTTAGCTAATAATGCTTATAAAGTAGCAGAAGAAAGAAGTATAAAGAAAGTAGGTAAAAAATTAAAAGAAATATATGAGGAAGTAAGTAATTATAAATAGTATTTAAATATTAATTAAAAATTGTAAAAAAAGTGTAAAGAGTTTTGCACTTTTTTGTAATATTATGTTATAATTTCTTATGTAATAAGGAAATTAAGATAAGGAGATGATTTTTATATGGCAAAATATGATGAATCATCAATTAAAATACTAGAAGGTCTTGAAGCTGTAAGAAAAAGACCCGGTATGTATATAGGTTCTACAGATAAAAGAGGATTACACCATCTAGTATGGGAAATAGTTGATAATGGGATTGATGAAGCTATAAATGGATATGGTAATCATTTAAAAGTAATTATTCATAAAGATGGTTCTGTATCAGTTGAAGATGAAGGACGTGGTGTTCCAGTTGGAAAACATGAATCTGGTAAGTCTACTCCTGAAGTAATTTATACAGTACTTCATGCTGGAGGTAAATTTCAAGAAGGTGGATATAAAGTATCTGGTGGTCTTCATGGAGTTGGTGCATCAGTTGTTAATGCATTATCTAAATGGATGGTAGTTACTATTTGCCGTGATGGTGGTAAATATGAAATATCATTTAAAGATGGTGGATATTTAGATAAAGACTTAAAGAAAATAGATGTTAGTAATAAAACAGGTACTAAAGTTAGATTTATGCCTGATGATAGTATTTTTTCATCTACTAATTTTTCATTTACTACTATATGTGAAAGAATGCAAGAATCAGCGTTTTTAATAAAAGGACTTAAAATAGATGTAATTGATGAAGAAGATAATAAAGAAGCTCACTTTTATTATGAAAAAGGTTTAGAAGAATTTGTTTCATATCTAAATGAAAATAAGAAGGCTATTCATAATGTATTTGGATTTGAAGGAGTTAAAAATAAAATAGAAGTAGCTTGTGCACTTCAGTATACAGATTCTTATCAGGAAAATGTTATATCATTTGTTAATAATGTTAAAACATCTGATGGTGGAAGTCATGAAGTTGGACTTAAAAGTGCTTTAACTAAGGTATTTAATGATTATGCAAAGGCTAATGGGTATTTAAAAGCTAAGGATAAGAATTTTGAAGGTAGTGATGTTAGAGAGGGTTTAACTGTTATTTTATCTTTGAAAATACCTGAGGATTTACTTCAGTTTGAAGGTCAAACAAAAGGGAAACTTGGAACTCCTCTTGCAAAAACTATAGTTGAACAAATTGTATATGAAAAGATGGGATTTTTCTTAGAAGAAAATAAACAAATAGCAATAGATATTATAAATAAAGCTTTAAAAGGTAAATTAGCTAGAGAAGCTGCAAGAAAAGCTAGAGAAGAAGCTAGAAAAGGAAAAAGTAAAAATTCTAAAGAAAAGAATTTATCTGATAAGTTAGCTCCAGCTACTAAAAAAGATCCTAAGAAAAATGAACTTTTTATAGTTGAGGGAGATTCTGCAGGTGGTAGTGCTAAAACTGGTAGAGAAAGAAGCTTTCAAGCTATACTTCCACTAAGGGGTAAAGTATTAAATACTGAAAGATGTACTATGGATGAGGCTTATAAGAATGCTGAGATAAATACTCTTATATATACTATAGGTGCAGGTGTAGGCTCTGATTTTAATGTTGATGATTGTAATTATGATAAAATAATTATAATGACGGATGCTGATGATGATGGTTGTCATATACAAGTATTACTTGTAACGTTTTTCTATAGATATATGAAGCCTTTAATTGAAGCTGGAAAAGTATATATTGCAAATCCTCCACTTTATAAGGTAAGTTTTTCTAAGAAAGAAGAAGTATATGCATATTCTGATGATGAATTAAAAGAAATAACTAAAGATCGTAAAATAGAAGATTTACAAAGATATAAAGGTTTAGGTGAAATGGATGCAACTCAATTATGGGAAACTACAATGGATCCTGAAAAAAGAAGTTTAATTAGAGTTAAAATAACAGATGTTGCTTTAGCAGAAAAGAGAGTTTCTGTTTTAATGGGAGATAAAGTTGAACCTAGAAAAGATTGGATTGAAGAAAATGTAGACTTTACACTTGAAGATAATTATGAAATGTTAAGGTAAGGAGGTGCAAAGATGAGTGAGTTATTAAAAAGAATTGAAGAGTATTCTCTAGAAGAAATTATGGGAGAACGATTTGGTAGATATTGTAAGACGATTATTTTAGATAGAGCCTTACCTGATGTTAGAGATGGTTTAAAGCCTGTTCAAAGAAGAATTTTATATGGTATGTATAAATCTTCAAATACTTATGATAAGAAGTATAGAAAAAGTGCTAAAGCAGTAGGAGAGATAATGGGTAATTATCATCCTCATGGAGATTCTTCTATATATGATGCTATGGTTAGAATGAGTCAGGATTGGAAGATGTCTACTCCATATATAGATATGCATGGTAATAATGGTTCTATGGATGGTGATGGAGCTGCTGCAATGCGTTATACTGAAGCTAGATTATCTAAAATTAGTAATGTATTATTAGATGATATATCAAAAGATACTGTTGAAATGGCTCCTAACTATGATGATACATTAAAAGAACCTATAGTATTACCTTCTGGTTTTCCTAATCTTTTAGTTAATGGATCAACTGGTATATCTGCAGGATATGCAACTAATATTCCACCACATAACTTAGGAGAAGTAATAGATGCAACTATAAAAAGAATAGATTCTCCTAATTGTAAATTAGATACTATATTAGAAGTAATGAAGGGACCTGATTTTCCAACTGGTGGTGTAATAGAAGGTGCTAAAGAAATAAAAAGTGCATATGAAACAGGTAAGGGTAAAATAGTTGTTAAGTCAAAGTATGAAGTTGTTAAAGAAAAAAATAAGACTAATATAATAATTACTGAGATTCCTTATGAAGTTAATAAAGCAAGTCTAGTTAAAAGAATGAATGATATTAGAATTGATAAAAAAATAGAGGGAATTATAGATGTTAGAGATGAAACATCTCGTGGTGAACTTAGAATAGTAATTGAACTTAAAAAAGATGCTAATGTTGATTTAATAATTAATTATTTACTTAAAAATACTGATATGCAAATATCTTATAGTTTTAATATGATTGCAATAGTTGCAAGAAGGCCAAGACAAGTTGGGCTACTTAAAATATTAGATGAGTTTATTAAGCATAGACAAAATGTTATAACAAGAAGAACAAAATTTGATTTAGCACATGCTGAAGAAAGATTACATATATTAGAAGGTTTAATTAAAGCTATTAGTATTTTAGATGAAGTAATAAAAGTTATTAGAAAATCCAAAAATAAAGCTGATGCTATTATAAATTTAGTTAAAGAATTTTCATTTACTGAAAAGCAAGCAACAGCAATAGTAATGTTACAGCTTTATAGATTAACTAATACTGATATTACTGATGTTAAAAAGGAAATGGAAGAATTAGAGGAATTAATAAAGAAATATAAACTTATATTATCTGATGAAAATGAACTAAAAAAAGTAATAAAAGATGAACTTAGAAAAGTTAAAAAAGAATTTGCAACACCTAGAAAGACTTTAATTAAAGATGAAATTACTGAGATAAAAATAGATTTAAATTTAATGATTCCAAAAGAAGATGTAATTGTTGTAGTTACTAATGAAGGATATGTTAAAAGAGTATCTAAAAAGTCATATTTATCTTTAGTAGATGAAGAAACTAATGTTAAAGAAAATGATTATGTAATTGGATTATTTGAGCAAAATACTTTAGATACATTACTTTTATTTACTAATAAAGGAAATTATTTATATGTACCAGTTCATGAACTTCCTGAATTAAAATGGAAAGACTTAGGTAAACATATAAGTAATATTATTTCTATAAATTCTAGTGAAAGAATAATTAAAGCTATACCTGTAAGTAATTTTGATAAAAGGGAAATTATAGTATTTACAAAAAATGGTATGGTTAAAAAATCTCTTTTAGAAGATTTTAAAGTACAACGTTATTCAAAGGCTATTACATATATAAAATTAAAAGATGATGATTGTGTAGTTGAAGTCACAATGGATTTATATAATGAAGTATTTGTATCTACTAAAAAGGGATATGGACTTTGGTATGATAGATCTGAAATACCTCTAATAGGTCTTAAAACAGCAGGTGTTAAATCTATTAATTTAAAAGATGATTATGTTGTATCTTCTTGTTTATTTGATGGTGCTTTAGAATATGTAACAATAATTACTAAAAAAGGATTAGCTAAAAGGGTTAAGTTATCTGAATTTGAAAAGACATCTAGAGCTAAAAGAGGCTTACTTCTTTTAAGAGAAGTTAAAAGTAATCCGCAAGAAATAATAAAAGTATTTGTTTTAGATGCTAAAAATAGTATTGTAATTAATACAGATGATAGTAATAGAGTACTTAAATTAACAGAAATACCAATAATGGATAGATATTCTATAGGAAGTAGTATTTCTAAAGTAAAAATTGATTATGCAAAAGAAAACATAATATTAACAAAAGATATTGTAAAAAATGAAGAAATATCTAAACCTGTATTAAAAGAAGAATCTAAAAAAAATAAGGAAATATCATTAAAAGAAATAGATGATAAGTTTATGACTATAGATGATTTTTTAGATAACTTTGATTAATGATTTGAAGCATAGTGTAAAATAAAGTGCATGAGTTGTTTAAAACTTGTGCACTTTTTTTAATATATTAGTTGATAAAAGTTAATAAAAAAGAGTATTTTATAGTAAAAATACGAGTCTGTAAATAAATCTGTGTAAATAAGAAATCTTTCCATGATAAAATAAAAGA
>CAYOAY010000005.1:0-36991 GCA_964402155.1 uncultured Muribaculaceae bacterium
TATAAATACTGGCTAAAATGATACTTTTTTGTTTTAACAACTGAAAAAGTCGGGAATGGTTAGAACAGCTAAATATTTTGGGAATTTATAAAAGATAAAAGTTAAGAATATAAATCGTTTAAATTAGTATTATAAATTACAAAAATTAAAAAATGGTAAAATGGCTTCAAGAAATTATTTTTGAAGTCTTTTTTATTTTTTTCATTAATTTACATCTTAAAATATACATGTTATAATATTAAATATAGAAAATAAAAGTGGTGATTGATTATGAGTTTAATTAACAGTTTATATAATAAAGAAGAAGAAAGCAAGTTTAAAATTACACGCGGTATGCTTATTTTAATTGGAATAATAGCAATAGTTATTATAATTATAGTAATTATATTGATAAGTTTATTTAATAAAAATAAAACTAAGTATACACAAGAAGATTTTAATAGTTTAGAAAAGAGAATGATTGATGAAGCACCTATTTATATATCACAAAAAAATATAGAATTAACAAGCCAAGAATATAAAATAGATTTAAAAGATATGTTAGAAGAAAATGGTGGCTCTATAAATTCTTCAAAAGTAAAAGCATCTAAAATATGTGATGGATATGTAATAGCTACTAAAACTACTTCTGATAATTATAAGGCTTATATTAAGTGTGGTAATTTATATGTTACTCAAGGATATATAACTAATGATATAACTACAACGACTAAAAAAACTAGTACTAATAAAGATGCTATTAAGCCTGATATTGTTTTAAATGGAGATAATATAATAAAAATTAAAGTTGGTGATGAATATAAGGAACTTGGAGCAAAAGCACTTGATAATAAAGATGGGGATATTACCTCTAGAATAAAAACTGAAGGAAGCGTTAATGTAAGAAAAGCTGGAGAGTATATTATAAGTTATTCTGTTACTGATTCTTCTGGTAACTTTAATTCTATAACAAGAAAAATAGTTGTTGAAGAAAAAATAATTGAAACTACAGCTAATTCAACTAAACCTCATATTAAAACAACAGCAAAAACAACAACAAGAGCAACTTCTAATAAAACTACAACAAAAAAGAAGGTGCCAACATCTCCACCTACAATAACTTTAAAGGGAGACAAAATAATAAAGTTAAATATAGGTCAATCATACAAAGAACCTGGTTATTATGCAACAGATGGCTTTGGTAGTGATATAACATCTAGAGTAAAGATATCTGGGAATGTAAATACTAATGTATCTGGAACTTATTATATTAATTATAATGTAACTGATTATTATGGCTTATCATCAACTGTTACAAGGATTATTAATGTTAAATCTGATTATATTAAATTAACTGGTATTTCTATATCTCCTAATGCAATAACATTAAAAAAAGGTAATACTAAGACTTTTGTTGTGTATTTTAATCCTACTAACGCATCTGATAAATCTTTATCATGGTCAAGTAGTAATCCTTCTGTTGCAGTAGTTAATAGTAGTGGTAAAGTAACAGCTAAAAATAAAGGAACTACTATAATAACTGTTAAAGGAGCAGATAATACATCTGCTAAAGCATTAGTAACTGTAGAATAAGGAGCAAATATGATAAAAAGCATAAAAGATTATAAATTAGATAGTAAAAAAGTAATTATTAGATGTGATTTAAATGTTCCTATAAAAGATGGAACTATATTAGATGATAATCGTATTAAAGAAAGTTTAAAGACTATTAAATATGCTGTTGATAATAATGCTAAAGTAATTATATTATCGCATTTAGGTAGAATAAAAACTAAGGAAGATTTAAAAAGTAAGTCATTAAAAATAGTATGTGAAAGATTATCTAGTATGCTTGGTGTTAATGTTAAATTTATAGGTCAAACGCGAGGGCGTGCGGTAGAAGATGCAGTATTTAATTTGAAAAATAAAGAGGTATTATTACTTGAAAATACAAGGTTTGAAGATTATCCAAATAAATATGAAAGTAATAATGACTATGAACTTGGTAAATACTGGGCAAGTTTAGGTGATATATTTATTAATGATGCTTTTGCAACATCTCATAGAGCTCATGCATCTAATGTAGGAATAGCTAGTAATATAAACTCAGGTATAGGGTTTTTAGTTGAAAAAGAAATTAATATATTAAGTAGTATTAAAAATAATCCAAAAAAACCTTTTCTTGTTATAATGGGTGGTTCTAAGATAAGCGATAAAATTAAAGTTATTGATAAATTAATTAATAAAGCTGATTATATATTATTGGGTGGTGGAATAGCTAATACTTTTTTAAAAGCTAAGGGTATTGATATTAAATCATCAATATATGATAAAGATAGTATAGATTTTTGTTGTGATATGATAAGTAAATATGGTAATAAAATAATTCTTCCACTAGATGGATATGGTTCCTCTTCGTTTGAAGATAATTTAAGTGTAGAATATTCATCTATCAATAATATATTAGATAATATAATGTTATTAGATATAGGACCTAAAACTATAGAACTTTTTAAAAAATATATAGATTTATCTGAAACTATATTTTGGAATGGGCCGGTTGGTGTATTTGAATTTCATAATTTTGAATATGGAACTAAAAGTTTATTAAAAATACTTAAAGAATCTAATAAACAAGTAATAATAGGTGGTGGTGATTCTGCATCAGCAGCTATAAGATTCGGTTATAAAAATTCATTTTCACATATTTCAACCGGCGGTGGTGCATCCTTAGAATTTATAGAAGGAAAAACTCTGCCTGCAATAGATGTTATAGATAAGAGGTAGTTATATGAAAAATAAGAAAATAAATATATTGATTTTATTTATAATGATAATATTAGTTTTATATTTTACTTTAAAAGATAATTTTAGTGAAATAATGATAGCTATTTCAAATGTAAATATATATATATTTCTTTTTTCAATTGTTATATTTATATTATCATTATTTTTTAAATCTATTAGTTTTCTAATATTTATAAAAGACTATAGTAAAGATTATACTCTTAAAGATGCATTTAATATAACTTTGATAAGTCAGTTTTTAAATGGTATAACACCTTTTCAGTCTGGAGGCCAGCCATTTGAAATTTATTTATTAAAAAAAAGAAATATAAGAATTACTGATTCTACTAATGCCTTATTAAAAGATTTTATAGCATTTCAAATAGCTTTAATATTAATGGGTATATTTTCTATTATTATTCTTTTTAGAGGCGATATTATTAAAACTAATAATTATTTATTATTTATTATTTCAATTGGTTTTGTAATTAATTTTAGTGTTTTATTAATCTTATTTATCTTTTCAAGTGCAAAATGTACTGGAATTAAAATAGCTAATAAAATAGTTGATTTTATATTTAAATTTAATATAACAAAGAAATTAAATTTAAATAAACAAAAAATTATAAACAGTATAAATCATTTTTATGAAACAAGTAAAACTTTAAAAGATAATAAATATAAATTATTAATAGCAATTATAAATAATTTAATTTACCTAATTTTATTATATATAATACCATTATTAATATTTAGATCTTTAGGTTACAATGGTATTAATATATTAAGATCTATTGTAGTTACATCTTTTGTTATGTTAATTGGTAATTTTATTCCAATACCAGGTGCAACAGGTGGAATTGAATTTGGTTTTATTAAATTATTTGAAAGTTTTGTTAAAGGACCTATATTATCTACTGCAATGCTTTTGTGGAGAACTGTAACTTATTTTTTAGCGATGGTTATTGGTTCTGTTGCATTATTATTTGAAAGAGGTGGTGTTAAAAAATGAAAGTAGGATTATTTACTGATACTTATCCACCATTTATTAATGGTGTATCAACAAGTGTTTTAATGCTTAAACAAGGACTTGAAAAGTTAGGGCATGAAGTATATGTTGTAACTGTAAATAGTGAATCTTTTTCTTATAAAAAAGAAGAAAATGTACTTAGAGTGCCAGGCGTTCCTATAGGAATATTTGATTATAGATTAACAAGTTTATATCCACTAAAAGCAAGAAAGATAATTAAAAGTTGGAATTTAGATGTTATTCATACTCATACTGAGTTTGGAATAGGATCGTTTGCCAGATTAATATCTAAACAATATAATATACCTTTAGTTCATACTTATCATACTATGTATGAAGAATATGTTTATTATATAACAAAAGGATATTTTGATTCTGCATCAAAAAAATTAGTTGAATATTTAACTCTTTTCTTATGTGATAAAACAATAGATGAATTAATTGTTCCAACTAAAAAGACATGTGATTTATTTAAAGAAAAATATAAAGTAAAAAGAGATGTGCATATTATTCCAACAGGTATTGATGTTGAAAGATTTTATAAAGAAAATGTAGATAATAAATGCGTTGTTAAATTAAAAAAAGATTTAGGTCTTAAAAAAGATGATTTTGTAATACTTTATGTTGGTAGAATCGCTAAAGAAAAAAATATAGAGTTTTTAATTAATAATTTAAAAGATATTGTTAAAAAATCATCTAAGATTAAGCTTGTTATTGTAGGTGATGGGCCTGATATGAAGGAATTGCTTGAGTTAACTTATAAAAATAAACTTGAAAAAAACGTTATATTTGTAGGTAAAGTACCTTGGGATGATGTTCCAAAATATTATCAAATGGCAGATATATTTGCAACATCTTCAACTACGGAAACACAAGGTCTTACTGTAATAGAGGCTATGGCAGCATCAAAACCAGTAGTTGCAATAAAAGATGAAAGTTTTGAGCTTGTAATAACAGACAGGCAAGATGGGCTTTTCTTTACAAATGATTTAGAATATAAAAAAATAATTTTAGATTTATATAAAAATGAAAAGTTAAGACAAAAAATATCAAGACAAGCTAGAATAACAGCTAATAATTATAGTGCAAGTGTTTATGCAAAAAGGGTTTTAGAAGTTTATAAGATGGTTGTTAATAAAGATACAAATCTTTTTAAGAAGGCTTACCATAATATAAAAAATATTATTGAAAGAGATGATAAGTAATGAAAAAAATAGTTGTATGTAATCATAAGATGTTTTTAACTTATGATGAGGCTATCATCTTTGAAAAGAAATTAAGGGATATTAATACTAATAATGTTGAACTTATTATATGTCCTAGTTTTATCAATTTAAATATATTTAAAAATTATAATTTAGGAAGTCAAGATGCTTTTTATGAAGATAAAGGATCATATACTTCTTTTGTATCTTCTTATATGCTTAGTTTAATGGGAGTTAATTATTCTATATTAGGGCATTTTGAAAAAAGAGTATATGATACTAATGAAATAATAAATAAGAAGGTTAAGGCTGCTATTAGAAATTCTATTATACCTATTTTATGTATTGGTGAAAATAGTGTTGATAAAGAGCTTAGAAAATCAAGTGAAATTATAAAAAGACAACTTAAAGAATGTTTAAAGGGTGTTAATAAAGATGATTATATAATAATAGCGTATGAACCTGGATATGTAATTGGAAGAGATAATAGTTTATCAAAAAATGAAATATTAGATACTTTTAAGTATATAAGAAAAGTATTAGAAATGTGTAATATTAGTAATTATAAATTATTGTATGGAGGCAGTATTAATAAAGATAATATTAAAAATATATTAAGTGATGATATTGATGGATATTTAATTGGCGCATCATCAGTAGATATAAATGAACTAGAAAATATAATAAAAAGTATAAAATAGTGTAAACTAAAGTATATTTCGTCAAATTATTTATTTTATTTTTGTTAATATTATGTTATCTTATAATTGCAGAAAGGGGTAAGCTTATGGATAATATTAGTTTAAAAAATACTATAGAAGAATTAAAGTTAAGAAATAATGTTATACAAAATACAATTGATATGCTTTTAGATATTAGGCTTACTTTAACTGTGAAAAGATTAATAGATAAAACTATTAATAGTATAAAATTTAAAGAAATTGTTGATAAAGCAAAATTAAATGCTGATGAAAAAGTAAAAAAAGAAATAGATAATACATTTAGTGAGTATTTTAATAAAAATAATAATATTGAATTTTTTGATATTAAAAATAGTAGTGAAAAGGTTATGTCGTTTGATGAAATGAAGGAAAGCTTCAAAGATGGAGAAAATAAAGGTAGGATGCTTACTTTAAATAATGGGCGTTTTACTAATAATGATTCTGAATCATCTAAAGCAGCATAAAATAAGAAGTAAAGAGTGTAGTATTACATTCTTTTTTTATTCGACATGTTATGGCAATTTATTTAAAAATAATGAAATATAATATTTTCAGTAATGAGGGAGGATTTTAAAAATGAAAGAAAAAGAACAAATAAAGTTACTAGTTGTAGATGATAATGAAAATTTAGTTGAGATGATAAAAGACTATTTTGAAGATCATAAAAAAATTAAAGTTGTAAATGGAGTATATAATGGTGAGGAAGCTTTAAAGGTTATTGAAAATAAAACTGATAGCTTTGATGTTATGCTTTTAGATCTTATAATGCCTAAAAAAGATGGTATGTATGTACTTGATAAAATGAAAAAGCTATCTATTAATAAGCCTGTTGTTATAGGAACATCTTTTAATGCTGAAGAGACAATTGAAAGAGTATCTAAATATAATCCTAAACATTTTGTATTAAAACCATTTGATATGGTAGAATTAGAAAATAAATTACTTGATGCTGTTAATTATAAATCTGAAAAAAGTAGTAAAATAAATACACTTCATAATAATTTAGAATTATCAGTTACTAAATTATTACATGGACTTGGTGTTCCATCTCATATAAAGGGTTATCAATATATTAGGGAAGGAGTACTTCTTATGTATGATAATCCTGATATAGTTGGTGCTATAACTAAAGAGTTATATCCTGAAATAGCAAGTAAATATGATACTACTGTATCAAGAGTAGAAAGAGCTATTCGTCATGCTATTGAAGTTAGTTGGAATAGAGGAGATTTAGAGCTTATGGAAGAAGTATTTGGTCATAGTGTTGATTATGATAGGGCAAAGCCTACTAATAGTGAATTTATAGTAACTGTATCTGATAAGTTAAGATTAGAATTTAGTGGTGTAAAATAATAATTTTTAATAATATTTTTATTAATTAAGTGATATAATATTCTTATATGGAGGATGTTATGATTATAGAAAATAATAATGGAAAATCTAACTTTTTTGCAAAAGTATATTTATGGATGTTTATAGGTCTTATTTTATCTGGTGGAGTTGCATATTTTACTTCAGTTTCACCTAATATTATAAATTTTGTTTATAATAATATGTTTTTAATAGTTATTTTAGAACTTATTTTGGTATTTGTATTTTCTTTGCTTAGAAATAAAATATCATCTAATACTGCTAAAGTGCTGTTTGTAATTTATTCATTTACAACTGGTCTTACTTTATCATCAATATTTTTATATTATAAAATTGGAAGTATTATAATGGTATTTTTATCTACTTCTTTAATGTTTGGACTTATGGCTATATATGGTTATGTAACAAAACAGGATTTATCTTCTTTTGGTAAAATATTATTTTTTGCTTTAATAGCTATAATAGTAATGTCTATAATAAATATGTTTGTATTAAATTCATCACTTGGATTAATAATTTCTATAGTATCTATAGTTATATTTTTAGGCTTTACAGCTTGGGATATGAAAAAATTAAAAGAAATATATAATTATTATGAAGGAAATGATGAGGAGTTATCTAAAGCGTCTATTTATGGGGCATTAGATTTATATTTAGATTTTGTTAATATATTTTTAGATCTATTAAGACTTTTTGGAAATAGAAGAGATTAAAGGTGTTAGTAAAATACTAATGCTTTTTTTAATATTTAATGATATAATCTATAGTAAGAGGATAAAGGGTTATGAGTAAAGATATTAAAAATGTGGATTTTTCTTTAGATGATAAGAGTCTTCTTGAAGTTATTAATTCAAGTTATTTATCAATAGAAGATGTTAAATGGCTTAAAAGTAGAAGATGGTTTAAAAGGTTTTTAAAAGTATATTCTAAAGAATTAAAGAAAAGATATAAAAATAAAAATATAGAAGAAATAAAGAAGATAGAAAAAAATACTATAGATAATAAGTATGATGAAAATGATATAGAAGTACTTGATTTTACTAAAACTATTAGTATTCCATGTCATGAAGTTATAGAAATACTTGATTTTACTAAAACGATTGATATAGCAGATGTTAATGATATTGCAATATCTACTAATAAAGCTAAGAAAAAAGTTAAAAAAGAAAAGATTATATGGACTGTTATTTTAATTATTTCATCTATTATTTTAATATTGCTTCTTTTTTTGCTTTTGAATTGGCATTTAGAAAATGAGAAAACAAGTAATCTTTTAAATGTTATAAATGAGGCATCTGAATTAAAAGAGAAAGTATCTACAACTAAAGAAAATGTAAGTGATAATGAAAATATAGTTGTTACAACTACTACTAAACCTTCTTTATATGAAGAGTATGGTAATATTAATATACTTGAAGTTAATTTTAATAATTTAAAGAAAATAAATTCTGATACTGTAGGTTGGATAAAGGTAAATGGAACTAAGATTAATTATCCTTTTGTTAAAGCAAGTGATAATGAATATTATTTAAAACATACATATGATAAAACAAGTAATAAAAAAGGATGGGTATTTTTAGATTATAGAAATGATATAGAAAATATAGGAAGAAATACTATTTTATATGCACATGGACTTGTTAATAATCAAATGTTTGGTAGTTTAAGAAAGGTATTAAAGCCTTCTTGGTATACTAATAAGAAGAATCATATTATAACAATAGCAACACCAAATGGTAATTTAAAGTGGCAAGTATTTTCTATTTATACAATAGAACCTGAAAGTTATTATATAACAACTAATTTTGAAAGCGATGAGGAATTTGATGAATTAGTTAGTTTAGTAAAGCAAAGAAGTATATATGATTTTAAAGTAGATATTAATTCTAATGATAAGATACTTACATTATCTTCTTGTTATGATAATAAAAAAAGAATAGTATTACATGCTAAGTTAATAAAGTAGTATAGTTATATATGTAAATTTTAAGTAAAATGAATTATAAAAATATTTAAAATATTTAAAAAAGTATGTTATATTTTTAATATAATAGAGGTGATGAGTGTGATAGAAAATATATCAAAATTATTAAAACTAATAAATATTAATAAAAGAAAAAAGGTTATAGTACTAGGTATATTTATAATGTTTATTTCATCTTTTTTGTATATTAATTTAAATAACCAGTCTAAAGTTAATTATTTAATTACAAGTGTAGCAAATAAAAGTGCTTCTGGAAAAGAAAATAAGCCTGCAAATGAATATTTTGATGATGAAATATTTTATAAGGTGGTAGTAGATGCTTATAATAAAGAAAATAAAACTAGCTTGCCATATGAGGCAAATTTAACCGATGAACAGCTAGGAACTATAACTTATTTAGAACATAGTGATTATAATAAAACTGAATCAGAAAAAATATCAAGTGTAAAAGGTTTAGAAAAATTAACATCATTACAGATTTTGCAGTTGAGATATAATAAAATAAGCACTATAGATATAAGTAAAAATATTAAATTAACAGATTTGTATTTAGGTTGCAATAATTTAAGCAGTATAGATGTAAGTAAAAATACAAAGTTAAAATCTTTAGATTTGGAATATAATAATTTAAGTAGTATAGATGTAGGTAAAAATACAGTTTTAACAGATTTATGGTTGAATCATAATAATCTAAGTAGTATAGATATAAGTAAAAATATTAAATTAACAGATTTAGGTTTAGGTGATAATAATTTTAGTAGTGTAGATGTAAGTAATAATAAATCTTTAGTAAAGTTACGTTTGTACGGAAATAATTTGAATAGCATAGATATAAGTAATAATACATTATTAACATATTTAGATTTGTCTGATAATAATTTAAGTAGTATAGATGTAAGCAATAATAAATCTTTAGCAAAGTTATTTTTGTACGAAAATAATTTGAATAGCATAGATATAAGTAATAATACATTATTAACATATTTATATTTGTTTGATAATAATTTAAGCAGTATAGATGTAAGTAAAAATACAGCTTTAACATATTTAAATTTGTATAATAATAATCTAAGTAGTATAGATGTAAGTAAAAATACAGCTTTAACATTTTTATATTTGAATAATAATAATCTAAGTAGTATAGATGTAAGTAAAAATACAGCTTTAAAAGATTTATATTTGTCTTCGAATCCATTAAAATTTAAGGCTTATATAAAAGTTGGCAGTACTAAAATAAGTAATACAATTAAGATGCCAGAAGGATCTAGTAAATATTATTTGAGTTATAATATAGAGAATAAAAAAATAGCAAGTTTTAATGATAATAAGTTAGAAGGTTTAAATGTTGGTACGACTAATGCTAAAGTGACTTTAAATGGTTTAAATCTTACTTTATCTGGAACTATAACTGTTTATGATAGATTAATGGGTGATATAAATAATGATGATGAAATAACAATTGCAGATGTATCAATGTTATATAATCATATAAAACGTAAGAAAATAATAACTGATAGTGAAACTTTAAGTGTAGCAGATGTAAATGGTGATAAAAAAATTACGGTTGCAGATGTATCTAAGCTATATAATTATGTAAAGCATAAAATAACTGATTTGTAGGAGAAATGAATTATGAGAAAGAAAATATGTTATTTATTATTATTGATGCTTATTATACCTATTAATGCTAAAGCATTTACTGGTAGTATTGAAATTAAGTGTGATAAAGAAAGTTATAATGCTAGTGATACTGCAACTTGCAAGGTTACTGGTAGCTCTGATGATGAAGTAACTAGTGTTCATGCTATTGTTAATAAATTAAGCAATGCTGATATTTCATTTGTTAAAGATAAAATATGGGAAGGCAGTAATGACATAGAGGTTGATTTATATACTGATGAGGTTAAAAAAGATATATTTAATATTGGGGTATTAACTATAAAATTGAAAGATAAAATTAGTGATGATGTATCTATAAATTTAAAAATTGATGATATTAAATTTGGTGATAAAAGTTTTCAAGAACATGATATTAAATTAGTAGAAAAGAAAATTAAATTTACTTCAATTAAACAAAATAAAGAAGAGAAAAAAGATAATGGTAAAGTTAAAAACCCTAATACTTCTGATAATATTTTATCATTTGTTATAATTGGAGGAATATCATTAGTTGGTGTTTTAACTAGTTTAAAATCTTATATGAAAAGAAAAGGAAAAGCTTAATAGGTATTTAAAATTAATTATTATAAGAGACTAACAATTTTGTTAGTTTTTTTAAATGCTTAGTTTTGCTGTGGATAATTAACGTAAAATTCACATAAAAATTTAAGTAAAAATGGTTTGGTAAAAAAATAGTCAAAAACTTTAAAAAACCACTTGAAATAAGGGATTTCTTCTGTTATAATGGTAACTGCGTGTAGATGCATTGATGTGCGAAGTTGCTGATACACCCGGTTAAGTTGTTTTTACTTAAAAAGGAAATCAGGTAATTCGTAACGGAGCAAGTTTATACCAGATATAAGCGAAGGGAGGATACTTAAGTATGTCAAATAAAATCAGAATTAGATTAAAAGCATATGATCATCGTTCTTTAGATTTGGCTGCAAGTAAAATCGTTGAAACAGTTAAACGCACAGGCGGGAAGGTAAGTGGACCAGTACCACTTCCAACTGAAATTCAAAAGTACACTATTTTAAGAGCAGTTCACAAATATAAAGATTCTCGTGAACAATTTGAAATGCGTACTCATAAAAGATTAATTGATATAGCATCACCAAGTAAAGAAACTATAGATGCATTACAACATCTTGATTTACCAAGCGGTGTTAATATTGAAATTAAATAATTATAGGAGGAAATAATGGAAAGAAAAGGAATCTTAGGTCGTAAGCTAGGGATGACACAGGTTTTTACTAAAAACGGTAAATTAATTCCAGTTACTGTAGTTGAAGTTGAGCCAAATGTTGTAACTCAAATCAAAACTTTAGATACTGATGGCTATGAAGCTATTCAACTTGGTTTTGATACTAAAAGAGAAAAGTTAAGTAACAAAGCTGAAAAAGGTCATCTAGCTAAAGCTAATACTGCTCCTAAGCGCTTCTTAAAAGAGATCCGCGGGGCTAACGTTAGCAATTATAAGTTAGGTCAAGAACTTACTTGCGAAGTTTTTGAAGAAGGAGAATTGGTTGATGTAACTGGAACATCTAAGGGTAAGGGTTACCAAGGTGTTATTAAACGTTATCACCAATCAAGAGGTCCTATGGGACATGGGTCTCAATATCATAGAGGTGTTGGTTCTTTAGGAACATTAAGGCCAATGCGTGTATTTAAAGGTAAGAAATTACCAGGGCATATGGGACATGTAACTGTTACTATGCAGAATTTAGAAATAGTATCTGTTATACCTGAAGAAAATGTTATCTTAATTAAAGGTAATGTTCCAGGTGCTAAAAAGTCTTTAGTTATCATAAAGTCAGCTGTTAAAAAGCCAAACGTAAAGCGTGAAAAACAAGAATTAGTAACATATGTTACTGAGGAAGTTAAGGCAGAACAACAAGCTACTGAGGTAAACGAAGCATCACAAGAAGTTACAGAATAATATAATTAATTATTAAAACTTTAAGAAATTGTGATGAAAGGAGGAACTGCAAATGCCAAAAACAGCACTTTTAAGTTTAAAAGGTGAAAAAATTAAAGACACAAAATTAGATGATAACATTTGGAAGATTAATCCAAATGATCAAGTTGTATATGAAGCAGTTGTTTTACAAGCTGCATCATTAAGACAAGGTACACATAGTACAAAAACTCGTGGTTTAGTATCTGGTGGAGGAAGAAAACCATGGAGACAAAAAGGAACTGGTAACGCTCGTCAAGGTTCTATTAGAGCACCACATTTTGTTGGTGGTGGAGTTGCTTTTGGACCAAATCCAAATCGTAACTATACTAAAAAAATGAATAGAAAAGAACGTCGTTTAGCTCTTAAGTCTGCATTGACTTATAAAGCAAATGATAATAACGTAATAGTAGTTGAAAAATTTGAAGCTGAAACTAATAAAACTAAAGATATGTTAAATATTTTAAATGATTTAAACGTAAGTGAAAAAGCTTTAATTGTTACTACTGAACTTACTGAAAATTTAATTCTTTCAACAAGAAATATTAAAAGAGTTAAATTAATCTTAGCTAATGAATTAAATACTTATGATGTATTAAATTGTGAGAAGTTAATCATTACTTTAGATGCTGTAAAATATATTGAGGAGGTGCTTAAGTAATGAAAGATATAATTAAGGCACCAATTATTACTGAAAAGTCAGCTAATATATCTGCTGATGGTAAAAAAGTGGTATTAAAAGTAGCAAAGAATGCTAATAAAGTACAAATAAGACAAGCTGTAGAAAGTGCATTTGGTGTAAAAGTTACAAATGTTAATACAGTAAATGTTCGTGCAAAGAAAAAAAGAGTTGGACGCTATGAAGGAAAAACTAGTGCTTATAAAAAAGCTATAGTTACTTTAGCTGAAGGCAGTAATTTAGATTTAAGCTAATAAGGAGGAAATATAATGCCAGTTAATAAGACAAAACCAACTACGCCTTCTAGAAGGCAGATGAGTTTTTTGGTTAATAATGAAATAACTAAATCTACTCCTCTAAAAAGCTTAGTTGGTAAGAAAAGAAAAAGAAATGGTCGTAATAACTTGGGACGCATCACTGTAAGACATCGTGGTGGTGGTGTTCAAAGAAAATACCGTATAATTGATTTTAAAAGAAATAAGTTTGATGTAACAGGTAAAGTTGCGGCAATAGAATATGATCCAAATAGAAGTGCAAATATTGCATTAATTAATTATAAAGATGGAGAAAAAAGATATATAATTGCACCTAAAGGATTAAAAGTAAATGATATTATTGTAAGTGGTGAAAACGTTGATGTTAAAGTTGGTAATGCTATGCCAATTAAAAATATACCAGTTGGTACTGTTATTCATAATATCGAAATGAGACCAGGAAAAGGCGCTCAAATAGCACGTAGTGCTGGAGCTAGTGCTCAAATATTAGGACGTGAAGAAAAATATGTACTAATAAGATTAAGAAGTGGCGAAACAAGAAAAATTCTTGGAACTTGTATGGCTACAATAGGTGAAGTTGGAAATACTGATTATTCGTTAGTAAATTTAGGTAAAGCAGGACGTACACGTTATATGGGTATTAGACCTACTGTTCGTGGTTCTGTTATGAATCCAAATGATCACCCACATGGTGGTGGAGAAGGTAGAAGTCCAATAGGACGTAAGCAACCTATGACACCTTGGGGTAAACCAGCTCTTGGCTTGAAGACTAGAAGAAATAAAAAGGCTTCAACTAAGTTAATCGTAAGCCGTAAAAAATAGTGGAAAGGAAGAAATATAAATGGCAAGAAGTATAAAAAAAGGCCCTTATGTATTTGAAAGATTACTTAAAAGGGTTCAAAAGTTAAATGAAGAAGGTAAAAAAGAAGTACTTAAAACATGGTCACGCCGTTCAACAATATTTCCAGATTTTATTGGTCACACTTTTGCGGTTCATAATGGTAAAGAATTCATTCCAGTTTATGTAACTGAAGATATGGTTGGTCATAAACTAGGTGAATTTTCACCAACTCGTAAATGTGGTGGACACGGCGAGAATAAAGACAAGAAATAACTAGAAGGGAGATAGAATTATGGAAGCGAAAGCAATTGCGAAAACAGTTCGCATTTCCGCTTTAAAATCTCGTTTAGTTATGAGGTTAATAAACGGAAAAAATGTAAGTGAAGCTATGAATATATTAAATAATATGAATAATAAAGCTTCACGTGTTATAAAGAAAGTTTTAGTATCAGCAGTAGCTAATGCTGAAAATAATCATAATTTAAATAAAGATAAATTATATGTTAAAGAAGCCTATATTAATGATGGTCCAGTACTTAAAAGATCTGTTCCAGATTCAAGAGGAAGAATAGCTAGAAATGATCACCGTACAAGTCATGTAACAGTGGTTGTAGCAGAAAGATAAGACAAGGAGGAAAACTAATGGGTCAAAAGGTTAATCCTGCAGGCTTAAGACTTGGTATAAACAAGGATTGGACTGCTAAATGGTATGCACCAAGTAAAGATTTCTCTAAAGCGTTAGAAAACGACATTAAGATTCGTGAATTTTTAGCTAAAAAATTAAAGAATGCTGCAGTATCTTCTGTATCAATAGAAAGAAGTAATAAAAAAACAGAAATTAAAATTAGTACTGCAAAACCTGGTGTTGTTATTGGACACGGTGGAGAAGAAATCGAAAAATTAAAGAAACAATTAAACAAATTAGTTAATGAAGAAATTCAAATTTCAATTATAGAAGTTAAGAACCCAGATTTGGATGCAAAGTTAGTTGCTGAAAATATTGCAAGTCAAATTGAAAATAGAGGTTCATATCGTATGGCTCAAAAAAGAGCTATTAGAAATACTATGAGAGCTGGAGCTAAAGGTATTAAAACTTTATGTTCTGGACGTTTAAATGGAGCTGAAATTGCTCGTTCAGAAGGTTATAATGAAGGTACTACACCTCTTCATACTTTAAGAGCTGATATAGATTATGCAACAGCAGAAGCTGATACAACTTATGGTAAGATTGGTGTTAAAGTATGGATTTATAAAGGTGAAATACTTCCAGCAAAGAAGAAAAACGGAGGTGTGCGCGATGTTAATGCCAAAAAGAACTAAATATCGTAAACCTCATAGAATTTATCATGAAGGAAAGTCAAAAGGTAATACAGTATTACATTTTGGTGATTACGGTTTAATGGCAAAAGAGGGAGCTTGGATCTCTGCTCGTCAAATCGAAGCTGCTCGTGTTGCTATGACTCGTTATATGAAACGTGGTGGTAAAGTATATGTTAATATTTTCCCTCACCTTTCATTAACAAAAAAACCTTTAGAAACTCGTCAAGGTAAAGGTAAAGGTAATCCAGAAAGTTGGGTTGCAGTTGTAAAAGAAGGTAAAATTATGTTTGAAGTATCAGGTGTAACTGAAGAAGTTGCACGTGAAGCATTAAGACTTGCAATGCATAAATTACCAATAAAATGTAAATTTGTAACAAAAGAAAATGGTGGTGAACAAAATGAAGGTTAAGGAAATTAGAGAACTTACCACTGAACAAATCGAATCTAAAATAGTAGAAGCTAAAGATGAAATATTTAATTTACGTTTAAAGCAAGCTACTGGAAATTTAGAAAAACCTTCAAAAATACATGAATTAAGAAAAGACGTTGCTAAAATGAAAACAGTTTTAGCTGAACGTCGTGAAGTTTAGGGAGGTTTACTTATGGAAAAGAAAAGACATGAAGTTATTGGTAAAGTTGTAAGTGCTAAAAATAATAAAACAATTACAATTTTAGTTGAAACTTATAAAAAAGATCCAAAGTATGGTAAACGTGTTAAGTATTCTAAAAAATATGCAGCACATGACGAAAATAACCAAGCTAAGGTTGGAGATATAGTTAAAGTTATAGAAACAAAACCATTATCAAAAACAAAAAGATATAGTTTAGTGGAAATAGTAGAAGAAGCCGTAATTTTATAGGCACTTTGCAAATAAGAAGGAGGAAACGCTTATGATTCAACAACAAAGTCGTTTAAAAGTTGCTGATAATTCTGGAGCTCGTGAATTAATGGTTATTAGAGTTTTAGGTGGCAGCAAGGTTAAAACAGGAAATATTGGTGACATCGTAGTTGGAACAGTTAAAAATGCAACTCCAAATGGTAATATAGCAAGCGGTAAAGTCGTAAAAGCGGTTATCGTTAGAAGCAAATTTGGAATGCGTAGAGATGATGGTTCTTATATAAAGTTTGATGATAATGCTTGCGTTATTATTAAAGATGATAAGACACCAGTTGGAACAAGAGTTTTAGGTCCAGTAGCACGCGAATTACGTGATAAGGATTTCATGAAAATTGTATCGTTAGCAAAAGAAGTGTTATAGACCTTTTAAGGAGGAAAAATCATGAATTTAAAAATTGGAGATAAAGTAATTGTTATTGCTGGTAAGGATAAAGGAAAAGAAGGAAAAATCATCGCTCGAAAAGGAGATAAAGTTCTTGTTGAAGGTGTAAATATGATAAAAAAACATGTTAAACCTAATGGACAGGATCAAACAGGAGGAATTATTGATAAAGAAGCATTAATTCATGTATCTAATGTTATGATGATTGATCCAAAAACTAAAAAACGTACTAGAATAGCAAAAGAAATTGATAAAGACGGAAATAAAGTTAGAGTTTCTAGCAAGTCAAGAACAAAATTAGACTAAACCTGGAAGGAGGGTAACTATGAACAGTTTAAAAGAAAAATATAATAAGGAAATAATTCCTGAACTAACAAAAAAATATAATTATACTACTGTCATGAATGTACCAAAGCTAGAAAAGATCGTAGTTAATATGGGAGTTGGAGATGCAACTTTAAATAGTAAATTATTAGATGTTGCAGTTACAGAACTTGAAAAAATAACTGGGCAAAAGCCTGTTATTACAAAAGCAAAAAAATCAATTGCTGGTTTTAAATTAAGAGAAGGACAAGCAATAGGTTGTAAAGTTACACTTCGTGCTGATACTATGTATACATTCTTAGAAAAGCTTATTAAAATCGTATTACCACGTGTTCGTGATTTTAGAGGTATTTCTAATAAAGCTTTTGATGGAAGAGGAAATTATACACTAGGAATTAAAGAACAAACAATATTCCCAGAAATTGTATATGACGAAGTTGTAAAAGTACGTGGAATGGACATTGTTTTTGTTACAACTGCAAAAACAAATGAAGAAGCATTAGACTTATTAAAGGGATTTGGATTACCTTTTAAAAAGTAAGCAAGGGAGGAAATAATGGCAAAGAAAAGTATGGTCGTAAAGCAAAGAAGACCAAAAAAATATAAAGTACAAGAATATACTCGTTGCAACAGATGCGGTCGTCCACATTCAGTAATGAAAAAATTTGGTATCTGCCGTATTTGCTTTAGAGAATTAGCGTACAAAGGTGAAATTCCAGGCGTTAAAAAATCAAGCTGGTAAGACAAAGATACGAGAAAGGGAGGATTCATATGTCAGTAACAGATCCAATCGCAGATTTACTTACGCGTATGCGTAATGCAAATCAAATGCGTTATAATGAAGTTGTAGTACCATCATCAAATCTTAAGATGGAAATTGTTAAAATCTTAAAATCTGAGGGGTATATTGCAAATTATAAATTAGAAAAAGGTGAAGTACAAGATAATATTATTATCACCTTAAAATATGGTAAAAATAAAGAAAGAGTAATATCTGGATTAAAGAGAATATCAAAACCAGGTTTACGTGTATATGCTAAAGCAGAAGAAATTCCAACAGTATTAAATGGACTTGGAATATCTATAATATCTACATCAAAGGGTATAATGACTGGTAAAGAAGCTAAGAAAAATAACCTTGGTGGAGAAGTTTTAGCATATGTATGGTAATTTAAGGAGGTGCTAAAAGATGAGTCGTATTGGAAATAGAGTTTTAACAGTTCCAGAGGGTGTAACTGTTACAATTAATGAAGGACAAATCACTGTTAAGGGACCAAAAGGTGAATTATCATTAAATATTGATGAAAATATTAATGTTGAACTTGATGGTAACGAAATTAAAGTTACTAGAAATAGTGAAATAAAAAAAGTAAAGCAAATGCATGGAACAACTAATTCTTTAATAGCTAATATGCTAGAAGGTGTTTCTAAGGGATATGAAAAAGCTCTTGAAATAACTGGTGTTGGTTTCCGTTTTAACTTAAAAGGTAAAGTATTAGAAGTTAATGCTGGATACTCACATAAAGTAGAACTTCAAATACCTGAAGAATTAACAGTAGAAAGTGTTAGTGCAACTGAAATAAATGTTAAAGGTATTAATAAAGAAGCTGTTGGTCAATTTGCTGCAGTTATTAGAAATGTAAGAAAACCAGAACCATATAAGGGTAAAGGTATTCATTATAAAGGCGAACATATACGTCGTAAAGAAGGAAAGAAAGCTTCTAAATAATAGGAAAGGGAGATTATTACAATGATAAAGAAAACATCACGTAATGAAGCTCGTAAAGCTAGACACAGTAGAATTAGAAAAAAATTAAGTGGTACTAGCCAGTTACCAAGATTATCTGTATTTAGATCACTTAAAAATATTAGTGTTCAAATTATTGATGATGAAAAAGGTATAACATTAGTTAGTGCATCATCAATGGATAAAGATTTAAACATTAAAAATGGTGGTAACGTAGAAGCAAGTAAGCTTGTAGGAGCAGAAATTGCAAAAAAAGCAAAAAAAGCAAAAATTAACAAGGTAGTATTTGATAGAGGTGGCTACCTTTATCATGGACGTGTAAAGGCATTAGCAGATGCTGCACGTGAAAATGGTTTAGAATTCTAAAGGAGGTAACGAAAGTGGAAAAAAGAAACAACAAGCCACGTGAAAAAGAATATAACGAAACAGTTATTTCAGTTAATCGTGTTACAAAGGTTACCAAAGGTGGACGCCGTCTTCGTTTTGCAGCAACTGTTGCAGTAGGAGATGGAAAAGGTAAAGTTGGCCTTGGAACTGGTAAAGCAAATGAAGTTCAAGATGCTATTAAAAAAGCTATTGGAAATGCTACCAACAATATTATTAAGTTAGACTTAGTAGAAAATAGAACAGTTTCTCATGATGCAATTGGTACATCAGGTGCAGCTAAGGTTTTAATTAAACCTGCAAAAGCTGGTACTGGTATTATTGCTGGAGGATCAGTTCGTGCAATCTTAGAATTAGCAGGAGTTAAAGATATAATTTCAAAATCACTTGGTTCAAATACAAAATTAAATACCGCAAGAGCATGTCTTGAAGCACTTAAAAATCAAAGATCAGTTGAGCATATAGCTGAACTTAGAGGAAAATCTAAAGAGGAGATTTTAGGATAATGAAATTACACGAATTAAAGTATAATGATGGTGCGAAAAAAGACATTAAAAGATTAGGACGTGGTTCTAGTAGCGGTACTGGTAAAACAAGTGGTAAAGGACAAAAAGGACAAAACGCTAGAAGTGGTGGCGGAGTTAGAGTAGGATTTGAAGGTGGTCAATTACCTTTATACAGAAGACTTCCAAAGCGTGGTTTTTCTAACGCAATGTTTAAAAAGACTTATGCTGTTATTAATATATCTGATTTAAATAGATTTGAAGATGATACTTTAGTAACACCTGAGTTATTAAAAGAAATGGGAATTATAAAAAAGGAATTATCTGGAATCAAAGTTTTAGGTAATGGAAAATTAGAGAAAAAATTAACTGTAAAAGCTGATAGTTTTTCTAACAGTGCAATTAAGAAAATAGAAGCTAAAGGTGGAAAAGCAGAGGTGATATAATATGTTAAAAGGCCTTAAGCAAATCTTTTCTGCTAGAAATAAAGATATTAGAAAAAAAATATTGTTTACGCTTCTTTTACTCTTTATTTATAAAGTAGGAACATCAGTTAGAGTTCCTGGAACAGAAAACATAACGCAAGATTTAGGTTTTTTGGAATTACTTAATGTAATGGGTGGAGGCTCACTAAAAAACTTTTCTATCTTTGCTTTAGGTGTAACGCCATATATTAGTGCATCTATAATAGTTCAATTATTACAGATGGATATTATTCCTTACTTTTCAAATTTAGCGAAAGAAGGACATACTGGTAGAGTTAAATTAAATAAAATAACTAGATACTTAGGAATAGTATTTGCATTTTTGCAAGGAATTGTAATGTCATTTTCATTTATTGGTAGTGGTGCAACTGCTATAGAGTATTTAAGAGTTTCATTAATTTTAACTGCTGGTACATGTTTCTTACTTTGGCTTGGAGATCAAATAACTAGTAAGGGTGTAGGAAATGGAATATCAATTATTATTATGGCGGGTATTTTAATTAGTACTCCAAATATGATGGTAGATGCTTTTAGCTCTTTTGTAGCTATTGGAAGTGTTCAAGAAACAGCTCTTGGAGTTACTAAATTCATATTATTTATACTTGTTTATTTAGCTATAATAGTAGGTGTAGTATTTATTGAAAAGTCTGAAAGACGTATTCCTATTCAGTATTCAAATAAAACTATTACTGCTTATAATGCAAAACAAGCATATATACCATTTAAACTTAATTCGGCAGGAGTTATGCCAGTAATTTTTGCTTCAAGTTTAATATCTATTCCTGCTTTTATAGCAAGTTTTATAAAAAATGATTCATTTTCATTATTCGTTAATAAATATATTAATTATAATACTGTAACTGGATTTATCTTATATATATTATTAATCATATTGTTTACATACTTATATACATTTATGGCTAGTGGATTAAGACCTAAAGAATTAGCTGAAAACTTAAATAAACAAGGTGGTTATATTCCAGGTATAAGACCTGGTATGGAAACTAAAAACTATATTAGTAAGGTTTTATCAAGGACTACTTTTTTAGGTGCATTATTCCTAATAATAATAGCTGGACTTCCAATACTTGTTTCAAACTTAAGTACACTTCCAACTAGTGTAACAGTTGGAGGTACAGGGTTATTAATAGTAGTTGGTGTAGCACTTGAAACATATAATCAAATTGAAAGCAGTATATCAGCAAAACAATATGGAAAGGGTTACTATAGAAAATGAAAAATATTATATTTTTAGCACCACCTGCTGCAGGTAAAGGCACATTATCTGAAATGATGACTTTAAAATATGGTTATGGTCATATTTCAACGGGTGATTTGCTAAGAGAAGAAATAAAAAATAAAACATCTATTGGAATACAAGCAGAAAGTCTTATGAAAGAAGGAAAGTTTGTTTCTGATGATGTTATTGTCAAACTTATCGAAAATAAAATTACAGATTCTTGTTTTTCAAATGGCTATATTTTAGATGGTTTTCCAAGAACAATTAATCAAGCTAAAAAGTATGATGAGTTACTTGAAAAATTAAATAAAGAGCTAGGTGTTGTTATATATATTGACATAGATAAAGAAGTTGCAATGAAGCGTGCTTGTTCAAGAATTACTTGTCCTAAGTGCGGAAGAATATATAACAAATATTCAAATGAAATGAAACCTAAAAAAGAAGGAATATGTGATGATTGTTTAGTTAACTTAACTTCAAGAGCTGATGATAGTAAAGAGACTTTTATCAAAAGATTTGATGAATATGTTGAAAAGACAATGCCACTTTATGAATATTATAAAGATAAAGGTGTACTTAAAGTTATCAAGGCTTATGAAAGTAAATATGATACATTTAATGAAGCTGTTAAGGCTTTAGAAGATTAAGAAGGCATATTATGATAAGTATAAAATCAAAAAGAGAAATAGAATTAATGGTAATAGCTGGTAGAATCGTATATGAAACACACCAGCATATAAAAAAATATATTAAGCCAGGTATAAGTTTATTAGAAATTGATGCTTTGGCAGAAGAGTTTATATTAAGTAAAGGTGCAACACCTTCATTTAAAGGTTATGAAGGATTTCCTAATGCAACTTGTATATCTGTAAACGAAGAGGTTGTTCACGGAATTCCTTCTGGCCGTAAACTTAAAAATGGTGATATAGTATCAATTGATATTGGTGCAAACTACAAGGGTTATCATGGTGATTCTGCATGGACATATGCTGTTGGAAATATAGATGATGACAAAAAGTATTTAATGGAGCATACTAAGGAAGCATTATATAAAGGAATTAGTGAGGTAAAACCTGGAAATCATATTGGAGATATAAGTTACGCTGTTGAAAACTATGCTAATATTCATAATTTAGGAGTAGTAAAAGAATTAGTTGGACATGGCGTTGGAAATAATATTCATGAAGAACCAGATGTTCCTAACTATGGTAATAAAAATACTGGACCAATTTTAAAAGAGGGTATGGTAATAGCAATTGAGCCAATGCTTAACTTAGGTACTTGTGATATTGTAGTTGAAGATAATGATTGGACAATAACAACTTTAGATAAAAAACCATCAGCTCACTTTGAACATACGGTTTTGGTTACTAAAGATGGTTATCAAATATTAACAGGAGAGTGATTTAAAAGTGGCTAAAGAAGATGTTATTGAGGTAGAAGGAAAGGTTATTGAACTACTTAAAGGTGGAGACTTTAAAGTTCAACTTGCAAATGGACATATCGTATGTGCTCGCGTTTCTGGTAAAATGCGAATGAATAAGATTCGTATTTTAACAGGTGATACGGTAGTTATGGAAATCTCACCATATGATTTAACACGCGGGCGTATAACCTACAGAAAATGATAGGAGGAAATAAATAATGAAAGTTAGACCATCAGTTAAAAAAATCTGTGACAAATGCAAAATAATTAAACGTAATGGGAAAGTAATGGTTATCTGTGAAAACCCAAAACATAAGCAAAGACAAGGATAATAGGAGGTGCAAGATTAATGGCACGTATTAAGAATATTGATTTACCAGATAATAAAAGAATAGAAGTTGCATTAACTTATATTCATGGTATAGGTAGAAAATTATCAAGACAAATATTAACTAAATTAGATATTAATTTAGATACAAAAGCTAAAGATTTAACTGAAGATGAAATTTCAAAAATTCGTCGTGAATTAGATAATTACTTACTAGAAGGTGATTTAAGAAGAGAAGTTTCACTTAATATTAAAACAAAAATGGAAATAGGATCTTATCAAGGGCTTCGTCACCGTCGTGGATTACCAGTTAGAGGACAATCTACAAGAAGTAATGCTAAAACTCGTAAGGGTAGAGGTAAAACTGTAGCTAATAAGAAGAAGTAGGAAAAAGGAGGATATATAATGGCTTACAAGGCAAGAAAACGTAAGATAAAAAAGAATATTCCTGAAGGACAAGCACATATTCATTCAACATTTAATAATACTATTGTTACTATAACTGATAGTAATGGTAATGCAATAAGCTGGGCTTCATCAGGAACTTCAGGTTTTAAAGGAAGTAAGAAAAAAACTCCATACGCTGCTGGTATGAGTGCTGAAGCAGCTGGTAAAGCAGCTTATGATGCTGGTATGAGAAAAGTTGCTGTATTTGTAAGAGGATTAGGATCAGGTAGAGAAACTGCAATTAGATCACTTCAAACTGCAGGATTAGAAATTCTTTCAATTACAGATGTAACACCAGTACCACATAATGGTTGTCGTCCACCAAAACGTCCAAGAGGATAATTGGTTAATTATAAAAAAGGGAGTGATTTTACATGATAAAATTTGAAAAACCAGAATTTAAAGTTTCAGAATATGTAGAAAATAGAAATTATGGAAAATTTGAAGTTGAACCTTTAGAAAGAGGTTTTGGAACTACACTTGGTAATGCACTTAGAAGAGTTATGCTATCATCATTACCAGGAGATGCAATAACTAGTGTGCATATTGATGGAGTTCTTCATGAATTTCAAACTATTGATGGAGTAGTAGAAGATGTTACACAAATAATTTTGAATTTAAAAAATGTTGTTGTAAAAAACTATACTAATGAGCAAAAAATAATTAAGCTTAATGCTCAAAAAGAAGGTGTAGTAACAGCTGCTGATATAGAAAAAGATCCAGATGTTGAAATAATTAATCCAAACCAAGAAATTGCAACAATAGTTAAAGGCGGAAAGTTAAATATGGAAATGACTGTATCAAACGGTCGTGGATATGTAAGAGCTGAAGCTAATAAAAAATTACTTGGAAATGTTAAATTAAATACTATTGCTATGGATTCAAACTTTTCTCCAATAGAAAGAGTAAATTATGAAGTTGAAGCAGCTCGTGTTGGGCAAGATGATACTTATGATAAGCTAGTTATGGAAGTTTGGACTAATGGTTCAATGAAACCAGAAGAATCAGTAGCACTAGCATCAAGAATATTAATTGAACATTTTGATATTTTAACTAAGTTAGATGAAATAGCTGATGAAACAGGACTTATGAAGCAAAATGTTGATGACTCTAAGAATAAAGTTTTAGAAATGTCTATAGATGAATTAGAATTTTCAGTTAGAGCATATAACTGTTTGAAAAGAGCTAATATTAATACTTTACAAGACTTAACTCAAAAGTCTGAAAATGAAATGATGAAAATCCGTAACTTAGGTAAAAAGTCATTAAAAGAAGTTATTGATAAAGTAAAAGAAATGGGATTTTCATTTAGAAGTGAAGAGTAAAAAAGTAAGGAGGAATAATAATGGCTTATAGAAAATTAGGACGTACAAATAAACATAGAAGAGCTATGCTAGCTAATTTAACTAAAGACCTAATTAAAAATGAACGTATAGAAACTACTGAAACTCGTGCTAAAGAAGTACGTAAATGTTTTGATAAAATGGTTACTTATGGTAAAAATGGTAGTTTAGTTGCTAGACGTAATGCACTTGCTTTCTTACATAATGATAAAGAAGCTGTAACAAAAGTATTTGATACACTTGCTAAACGTTATGAATCAAGAAATGGTGGATACACTAGAATACTAAAATTAACAGAAAGAAAGGGCGATGATGCTCTTATGGTTATATTAGAATTATTAGACTAATTAAAGAAACTTGCTTAATAGCGAGTTTTTTTATATTTGTTAATGATTTACACCTTTAAGTGTTAATAAAAAAAGTTCATATTTACTTTTGATATATTTTATGATATATTTTAATTAAGATATGAGGGTAAAGCATATCAAAGAAGGAAAGGAGAATGAAGAAGTGAAAAAGAAATTAGGTTTTCTAGCATTAATTTCAGCGTTAGTTTTACCACTTAGTATTAATGCACAAGAAATCACTAAAGATACTACTCTAACAAAAGAAGTTACAGATGGTATTTTAGTAAAAAATGGAACAACAGCTACTCTTAATTTAGGAGGGCAAAAAGTATCTAATACTAGTGGAGATACTATTAAAGTTGAAAAAGGAGCTACATTAACTATTATAGGTGATGGAGATGTTACAAATAAGATAGATAATAAGGCAGTAGTTCTTAATGAAGGTACTTTAGTAATTAAAGGTGGAAAGTATACTCGTAATGAACAAGTAGAAGGAAAAAATAATACATACTATGTATTCTTAAATCAAGGTACAGCTACTATTGATGGTGGCACATTTGAAATTGATTCAACTGGAATAACTGGTAATGCTCCATCATCATTAATATCTAATGGATGGTATACACCTAGTGAAAACACTAGTAAAGAAATGAGTGAATTAACTATTAATGATGGTACATTTAGAATAACTAATAATAACAAATATATCAAAAATGATGATTTTGGTATTATGACTGTTAATGGTGGTTCATTTACTACAGATGAAAATGCTACTGCAGTAATTTCTAATCAAGGTTTTGATACTGGTAAAGAAACAGTAACTATTAATGGTGGTACATTTACTTATAATGGTGAATTTGAAGCTATCAGAGATAAAGATTGGCATGCTGAAAATTCAGAATATGCTGATAATTCTAAGACTTATGTAAATGGTGGAGAGTTTAGGCTTTATAACATTAATGCTGATATAACAAATGGTATAATTAATAAGGATAATATATATCGTATAAGTTATACAGAATTAAACTACAAAGTTATTAAAGATGAGGATATTGAAATAATTCCAGAAGTTAATGAAATTAAAGATTTATCTGATGATGAGCTTTCTTTAATTAAAGATGCTATTAAAGATAAATATAATATTGCAGCATATTATGATATTTGGGCATTTAAAGGTACAGATGGAAGTGCTTTCTCAGATGAATATGATGTAGCCGAAACAAATGAACCTATTTTAGTGACTTTAAATGTTCCAAATGGTATGAAAGCTGTTGAAAAAGGGTATAAGAGAACTTATAAAGTAATACGTATTCATTATAAAGATAATGATAGGGTAGTTGATATTTTAGATGCAACTTTAAGTGAAGATGGTAAAACAGTTTCATTTAAGTCAGATAAATTTTCTACTTATGCATTAGTTTATGCTGATACTAAAGAAGAAGCTAAAGCTGAAGTTAAAAACCCTAATACAGCTGATAATATTTCATTATTTGCAGTAATTGCAGGTGCTTCATTAGCTGGAGCTCTAGTAAGTTTAAAATCTCTTAAAAAAAGAAAAAACAATGCTTAATAAGTAAATAAAAAGTAAGTTAATACTTACTTTTTTGTATTTTAATTAATTTTGCATGCATTACAACTCTATTTCCTTTACTATCTTTACAAGTAGATAAAGTTATAAATTTATCATTTTCATTAACATTAGCACTAAATTTTACTTTGCTTCTTTCTTTTAATGTATTTGCAAATGTTTTAAATTCATCATTACTATTAAATTTTGTTGTTATATAATAGCTTTCAGCTTTAATTGTATAAACCGAAAAAACTTGCCATAAACTTGTATAATTATTAGTTGCAAATTTTATTATATGATTATTTTTATTATCATACCATGAACTTTTTAAAATATTTTTTAAACTACCAAACATTGTTGTATCTACTCTTCCATGAGCATATATTATTGTATTTTTATCTAATGTATCTAAATTATTTCGGTAATCTAAAAATACCCAGCCAGCTTTATTTTTACTTTTATCATAAGAATGTGTTAAATAATAGTCATTATCTTCTTTTTGAACAACCGGATAATTAATATTAGTGCCCTCGACTTTTATCCAACCTACAGTATCACTATTTTTCTTTTTTAATTCATTTAGATCAACATCTATCATATTCATTTTTATATAATTCCAATAATCATTATCTTTATTATCCGGTGGATTTATAATTTCACTTGCATCATCATTTGAAACAGTTTCATTTATAGTAATATCTTGTATAATATCCTCTTCTACTTTCTTAGTGTTTTTATTATCACTATTCCATAATATTATATTGTAGCTGCTAAATATTAAGCCACCGATAAATAATATTAAAATAATTACTACAATCCATCTTTTTAAAACCAACCTTTTTTTAACTTTCTTTGGATGTCTTTTTTTCATTTCTCTACTAGTATCTATTATCATAATTTTATCCTCTTAATTAATTATAACATGTCTTTATAAAAATAAAAAGTTTTGCTTATTTAAAATTATTATAGTATAATATATTTGGTGATAATAAATGAGAGCTTTAATTACTGGTGCATCTTCTGGTATAGGAAGACAAATGGCTATTTACTTAAGTGAAAAAAAATATGAACTTATTTTGGTATCTAGGGATAAAGATTCTCTAGAGGAAACTAAAAAAATGTGTAAAACTAAATGTTTTATTGAAGTATTTGATTTATCTGATACTAAAAATTGTTATTCTTTATTTAATAAATATAAAGACGTAGATTTACTTATTAATAATGCTGGCTTTGGAGTATGTGATGAATTTATTAAAACAAGTTTAGATAGTGAACTTAATATGATAGATTTAAATATAAAAGCTGTTCATATTTTAACTAAATTATATTTAAGTGAGATGGTAAAAAAAGATAGTGGTAGAATACTTAATGTATCATCTATTGCAGCTTATATGACTGGACCTTTAATGAGTACTTATTATTCAACTAAGTCTTATGTATATAGACTTACTACGGCAATTTATGAAGAGTTAAGAAGAAATAAATCAAATGTAAAAATATCGGTTTTATGTCCAGGACCAATTAATACTAAATTTTTAGATGTTGCAGATGTAAAATTTAGTGTTAAAACTCATAGCAGTAATTATGTAGCTAAATACGCTATAGATAAAATGTTTAAAAATAAGTTAGTAATAATTCCGGGTATAAAGTTTAAATTTTTTGTATTTTTATCTAAAATATTACCGGTTAATTTTTTTGCTAAATTAGTTTATAATTTTCAAAGAAAGAAGGCAGATTAAGTGAAAATGAAAAATAAAGGTTTTACATTAGTAGAATTACTAGCTGTTATAGTTGTACTTTCTATTATTATGACTATAGCAGGTGCTTCTTTGCTAAGAACTAAAAAAAATACTGATCAAAAAGAAGTAGAATCAATGTATAATACAATAAAAAAATTAGGACCTGATGTATATTTAAGTGGTATAGAAGCAAGTGATGATGGGGAAAATATTAAAGTATATTCTACTAGTTTTTTATTAAGTAATGGTTATTTAAAGTCAGCTATATATAATCCTTCAAAAAGTGGTGGAACATGCAATGCTTGTTTAATAATAGATACAAGTGAAGAAGATAATATGTTTGATGCTTATGTTGAATGTGAAGGCTTAGATCCTGTTGGCTATTATAAGGGAAAAAAAGTTTCATCTATACCTGATCCTTGCAAAAGTAATGAGGAAGCTACAGAATAAGTAGCTTTTTTTAATTATTTGTTATATAATAAAGTCTTATATTTTATAGGAGGTGGTAATTTGAATGCTATAGATATTAAGAATTTAACTTTTAGATATAAAAATAATTTTATATTTGATAATTTTAGTTTAAATATAGATTCTGCATCTTGGGTTACTATAGCAGGAGCTAATGGTTCTGGAAAAACAACTTTAGTAAAGCTTTTAGCTGGACTTAATAAGTCACATATGAGTATTACCATTTTGAATAAAATATTAAATAAAAAAAACATACATAAAATAAGAAAAGACGTTGGATATGTTTTTGATATTCCTGAAAATTTTTTTGCCTGCGAAACAGTTGAAGATGAGCTTGCCTTTTCTTTAGAAAATATGGCTGTAATGCCTAGTATGATTAAGAAAAAAATAGATGAAATATCCAAAATACTTAAGCTGGATAAGTTGTTAAAGAAAAATCCATATGATTTAAGTGGAGGTCAAAAGCAAAAAGTTGCTTTAGCTTGTGCATTAATGCTTGAACCTAGAGTACTTGTATTAGATGATGCTTTAACTATGTTAGATATTAATGAGAAAGAAGAAATACTAAAAATACTAGAATATTATAATAAGAAAAAAAGAGTAACTATTGTTTCATTTACTCATAATTTAGATGAAGCAATATATTCAGATAGATTAGTAATTTTAAATGAAGGAAAAATAGTTATAGATGGTCCTTTTCCTTCGGTTTTTAATGAAGAAAGAGTGATGAGAAAAATAGGGTTAGAAGTTCCTTTTTCTGTTGAACTTTGTCAGAAATTAAGAGTTTATGGGTTAATTGATGAATTAGAGCTTGATTTTGAAAGGTTGGTATCTAAATTATGGAAGTGATTTTTAGAAATGTTAGTTATATATATAATAAAGGTTTAGATAATGAAACTAGGGCTTTAGATGATATTAATTTATTTTTAGAAAATGGATTAATTCACGGAATAATAGGACCTATTGGAAGTGGTAAATCAACTCTTCTTGAACTTATGAATGGAGTAGCTCGTCCATCAAATGGAGAAATTATAATAGGTAATTATGATATAACTTCTAAAAAAAGAAAATTTAATTTTAATAAATTTAGATATGATGTTGGATTAGTATATCAGTTTCCCGAAAAACAATTTTTTTGTAGGACAGTTGGAGAAGAAGTTTCTTTTTCTGAAAAGATATTTAATAGTAAAAAATATAAAGCGATAAAAAATAAAACGGTAAAAGCACTTAAAATGGTTGGATTAGATGAAACATATTTAAATAGAAGTCCATTTAGTTTGAATAGTGGTGAAAAAAGAAGGGTAGCGATTGCATCTGTTTTAATATCTAATCCTAAACTTTTAATTTTAGATGAGCCAACTATTGGACTTGATAATAATGGTAAGAAAAAATTAGTGATTATGTTAAAAAAACTAAAGAATATGTATAATAAAACTATTATTATAGTTACGCATGATGTTGATATGTTATATGAAATTGTTGATAATGTTGTTGTTTTAAATAATGGAAAAATAGTGTGTGAAGGTCCTAAAATAGAAGTATTTAGTAATGTGGATATGTTAAATAAAAATAATACTCCTATACCTAGTATTATAAAGATAGAAAAAATAATATATGATAAAACTGGTATAGATTTGGGTGTTATTAATAATTTGAATGGGCTTGTAAGAAGTATAGCAGATTGTAAAGATAAATTAAATGAGATAGAGGAAGAAAGTTATGAATAATAGTTATTCGTTTTTTAAGTATGTTTCAAAGACTTCTTATTTTCATTTGATGAATTCCAAAAATAAAATTCTTTTGTTACTATTAACATTAGTTTCTATTATTTTATTACGAACATATACATCTTCTTTAATATTATTTTTATATTTAGTTTATATAATGTTTAAGACAAATATAAGTTTTGATATATATATTAATAATATATTTTTAGTATGGCCATTATATTTATTAATATTTTTGATAACTTTTTTTCTTACCTTTAATATCAATGCATCTTTGTTATGGGTAATTAAAGTTATTTATATAGTACTTGTTTTATTAATTTTAACTTTTACAACATCATTAAGTGAAATTGCATGGGGATTTGAGTGTCTTTTTAATAAATTAAATAAAATTCATATGCCAGTATCTAAAATAGCTCTTAAAATAGCTTTATGTATAAAATTTATTTCTACTTTATTTGAACAGTCTAAATTAATTAGAAAGTCTCTTGTATATAAAGGAATAGCATATAAAAAGTTAAGTATATTTAAAATAATTAAATTAATGATTATACCGTCAATATATTTATCTTACAAATTATCAACAAGAGTAATATCTGTTATGAAACTAAGGTTTTATGGGAGTTCAAAAAAAAGAAGCAATTATCATGAAAATAAAGTAAAGAAGTTTGATAATTTCTTAATATTTTTATGTGTTATAATATTATATATGACTATATGGTTAGGATGGATAAGATGAGATATTTAATAGATTTTTCATATGCGGGCACTAATTTTAATGGGTATCAAAAACAACCTCATTTAAGAACAGTTCAAGGAGAAATTGAGAAAGTTTTAAAGATGATAGAGCAAAAGGATGTTAATATATGTTCAAGTGGAAGAACAGATGCTAAAGTAAATGCACTTCATCAAATGGCTCACTTTGATTTAGAAAAGAATATATCTGCATATAAATTAAAAGGGGCACTAAATGGTTATTTACCAGATGATATTTATGTAAATGATGTAAAAATAGTAGATAGTAATTTTCATGCTAGATACTTGGTTAAATCTAAAACGTATGTATATTATATAAATACAGGAGTATATAATCCAATTTTTAGAAATAATATGTATCAGTATTGTAAAACTTTAGATTATGATAAAATGGCATATTCCATAAAAGATTTTATTGGAACTTATGATTTTTCAACATTTTGCTCTTTAGAAGATAAAAGAGATAATAAAACCAGAACTATATTTGATGCTTATATAAAAAAAGACGATAATATTATTATGATTGTATTTAAAGGCTCTGGGTTTTTAAAGTATCAGGTAAGAAATATGGTAGGTCTTTTAATTGAAATTGGTTCAGGTAAAGTAAAAGAAGATTCTATACCATTGCTTATAAGAGAAAAAGATAGGACTAAAATAGGTACAACTGCCCCTGCACAGGGTCTTACTTTAGAAAAAGTTTCATATATTTAAAAAAACAGTTTTCAATTTATGAAAACTGTTTATTTTATATCTTCTATTTCTTCTGCAAGGTTTTTTATGCTAATAAGACCACATATACCAACTAAAATATATATTATTTTAGAGCCTAATTTGTCAGCACCACCAAATATAGTTGCAACAAGATCAAAATTAAATAATCCAATTAATCCCCAATTTATTGCTCCAACTATTACAAGGGTTAAAGCTACTACTTGAAGTGTTTTCATAATTTCCTCCTTTTATACTTATATAATAATCAAAAAATATAATTTTATACGTGAATATTAGTAAAATTTATCCATATAATTAAATGAAAACAAAAAGAGGTGGATAATGAAAAAGTTTTTATATTTATTTATGACAATTTTTGTTGTCATTAGTTTATCAGGCTGTGGAAAGGAAAATAAAAAAACAATATTAAATAAGTTAAATAAAAAAGTAAATAATGTATCTGGTTATAAATTAGATGCGCAAATGGAGTTAATAAATAATGATGATTCATATAAATATGATGTAACAGTTTCATATAAAAAAGATAATAATTATAGAGTATCACTTAGAAATAAAACTAATAATCATGAACAAATAATTCTTAAAAATGATGATGGAGTATATGTCTTAACTCCAGCACTTAATAAAAGTTTTAAATTTCAAAGCAAATGGCCTTATAATAATTCGCAAAGTTACCTTATACAGTCTGTTATAAATGATTTAAAAAATGATACTAAATTATCTATGACAAAAGTAAAATCAGGTTATATGTTTAAAAGTACGGTAAATTATAAAAATAATAGAAAATTAACATATCAAAAAGTTTTGGTAGATAAAAATATGAATATTAAAAATGTAGTTGTATATGATGATTCTGATAATGCGCAGATTAAAGTTACATTTACTAGTATAGATATGAGAGCAAAATTTAAAAACAATTATTTTGAAATTGATGAAAATATGAATGCAACAGAGGAAAGCAAAAAAGAAAATAGTGATGAAGTAGAAAGCCAAGTAAATACATTAGATGAAGCTCTTTATCCTATGTATTTGCCTGAAGATACATATTTAGAAACTGAAAAAGTAGTTGAAATAGATGATGGTTCAAGAATTATTTTGACATTTTCAGGTGAATCTCCTTTTATGTTAGTTGAAGAAGTTTCAACAAAAAATGATGAGATGGAAATAATACCGGCTAGTGGAGATTTAGATATTATAAGTGGTGTAATAGCGATAATAGGTGATACATCAGTTAGTTGGTCTAATGAAAACATAGATTATTATTTGGTATCTAGTGAGTTATCAACAGAGGAATTAGTTAATGTAGCAAAATCAATAGCATCAATGCCAATTAGTAAATAATGTTTGTAAAAAAGTTATTTTGTGTTACAATATAAAAGGTGATATAGATGAAGGATGAAATAAAAAATGGAATAATTATTACAGTTATAGTTTTATTAATAATAATTGGAGTATATTTAATAACAGCAGTATTTATGACAGGCGAAATAGGAAATAATGGTTCTAATAAAAATAATGTCAGCCAAGCTATTTCGGATTATACTGAATATAGTAATATGATTCTTGCAAGCAATACATTTAAGCAAAAAGAATCAGAATATATGGTTATGTTTATTTTGAAAGATGAATTAAAAGATGATTTGGAAAGTAAAATTAATTCATATAGTCAATTAGATGGTAAATTAAAGTTATATATTGTTAGTATGGATGATGCTGTAAATAAATTTGTATATAATAAAGAAGATAACCCTAGTGCATCTAATTATGATGAATTAAAAGTAAGCAAAAATACTTTGATTATTATTAAAAATGGTTTAATTGAATCATATTTAAATGAAAAAGAAGAAATTATAGAAAAGTTAAGTAATTAATTAAATATTCTATTTGTCATAACTAATAATTAAGACAAATAGTTTTTTTTATTTATTTTATCAATTAATTATCAATTATTTATTTAAATGTGATATACTTTTATTATATTAAGGTTTAATATGAAAGGATACGAAAGGTTATATAGGTTAATTAAAATATGAAAAATAATAAGAATGGTAAAAATAAATATAGTAAGAATGAGCATTTTAGAAAAAACAAATCTAAAAAGAGTGAAAAAATTTTAAAAATAGAGCATATGCTTAATAAAAAGAGTAGTTTTAAAATTTATGAGATAGTATTATTATCAACTTTAATAGTAATTGCATCTTCTTTTTTAACTGCTTTAATTTTACAGGGAAGATTAAATAATTCAAGCTCTATTATAGGAAAATCAAGTAATAATGAATATTTAGAAGAGTTTGAGGAAGTATATACGCTTATAAATGATTCTTATTATGAAAAAGTAGATAATGAAAAATTAATAAATGGTGCTATAGATGGTATGTTAGAATCTTTAGGAGATCCTCATACAAGTTATTTTAATGTTAGTGAAACAGAAAATTTTAATGAAGTAATGAATGGTTCTTATAAGGGAATAGGGGCTGAAATTTCTTTGGATTCAGATGGAAATGTAATTATTTTCTCAGTATTTAAAAATTCTCCTGCAAGCGAAGCTGGACTTAAATTTAATGACATTATTTTAGAAGTAAATGGCAAGTCAGTTAAATCTATGACTACTACTGAAGTTGTTGCTTTAATAAAAGATGAAAAAAAACCTAAAGCAAGTATAAAGATAAAAAGAAATGATAAAGAAATTACGTATGAAGTTGAAAAAAGAGTGGTTGTAATAGAATCAGTAGAATCAAAAATATATAATTCAAATAAAAAGAAAATAGGATATTTATTAATTAATAATTTTGCAGATAACACTTATGAACAATTTAAAGAAAAACTAGAAAAATTAGAAAGTAAAGATATTTCCGGACTTGTAATTGATGTTAGGGGTAATTCTGGTGGTTATTTACATTCAGTTTCTAGTATGCTTGATATGTTTTTATCTAAGGGTAAAGTAAGTTATCAAATAGCTGACAAAAATAAAGTTACTAAATATGTATCTAAAACTACTGAATCGAGAAATTATCCTATAGCTGTTCTTACAGATCAAGCAAGTGCTTCTGCATCTGAAATATTAGCTATTGGATTAAAAGAGTCATATAACGCAGATGTAATTGGTACAACAACATATGGAAAAGGCACAGTTCAAATTACAAAGGATTTAAAAGGTGGTTCGATGATTAAATATACAGTTCAAAAATGGTTATCACCAAATGGAAATTGGGTTAATGAAAAAGGAGTTAAACCAACATATGAAGTAGAAATGAAAGAAGAATATTCAAATGTTCCAACAGATGAAAATGATAATCAGCTTCAAACTGCTATAAAAGTTGTTTCAGAAAAGTAAAAGTAAGCAGAAAAAAGTTTACTTTTTTTAATATAAAGATTTTTCATAAGCAAAAAAAGTTAGATAAAAAATGTGACCTTGTTTTTTCAAAAAAAAGGGTATAATATATAACTAGGAGAGAAAAATGAATAAATTTAACATAGGACAAAAGTATATAGTTCATAGTTATAAACATGATGGACATATATATAATAGTTATGAATTTTCAACGCTGCTTGATGTGAAGAAAGACTATATTGTTTTTGGTAATAATAAAGTAAAAGTAACAGAAGAAGATGGAACTGTATGGTATACAAAAGAACCGGCAATAATTTATTACTTTAAAGATAAATGGTATAACATAATAGTGCAATTTAAAAAAAATGGAATATATTATTATTGTAATATAGCAAGTCCTACAGTTATTGAAGGGAATATAATAAAATATATAGATTATGATTTGGATTTGAGAGTATTTCCAGATTATACATATAAAGTTTTGGATAGGGCAGAGTATAATTATCACAAGTCTAAAATGAAATATCCAAATGAAATTGATAAAATTGTAAAGTATGAATTAAAAAAGTTAATGGATTTACAAAAAACTAGACAGGGACCATTTGATAAAAAAGAAGTAATCAAATATTATAAAAAATTTTTAGCAATAAATAGTAATAAAAAAACATAGCTATCATATACTAAAAAGGAATGGTTAAAAAAACGTATATTTCCTGCATAAAAACCACAAAAAACAACATTTTAGGAAAAAAAACAAAAAAAATGAAAAAAATTCAAAAAAGTTGTTGACATGGTTATTTGGATGTGGTATATTTAATACGCACTTGACAAAAAGAGCGCAAAAATCACTTGTAAAGCAAGTGGAAAATGATCTTTGAAAACTGAGCAAAACGTCAAGATTACTTGAGTAGCTAGGAATAACAAACATAATAAAATAAAATATATATTTTTGAGAGTTTGATCCTGGCTCAGGATGAACGCTGGCGGCATGCCTAAGACATGCA
>CAYOAY010000006.1:0-36578 GCA_964402155.1 uncultured Muribaculaceae bacterium
TTTTTCTACTTACTTTTTTACAAATTAACAAAATTTATTCTATTTTACTGATAATTATTTTAAAAAAAAAGAAACTATGCAAGTTTCTCTAAAATTTCTGCTTTTTTCATTGTAGAGTATCCTTCAATACCTCTTTCTTTAGCTAATGCTTTAAGTTCAGCAACTGTTAATTTTGATATATCTTTACTTTCTTCTTTTTTAGATGCAGTCTTTTTTTCTTCTTTAGTATCTTTTTTAATAGATACTTTAGCTTCTTTTATTTCTTTTCCTTCCAAAGCATCTTTTGCTATAGAAACTAAATTAGTAAATGCCTCTGGTGAATCAATTGCTATTTCAGATAACATCTTTCTATTTACAGTAACACCAGCTTTTGAAAGACCATTAATAAATCTTGAATAGCTAATATCATTTAAACGACATGCAGCATTTATACGAGTGATCCATAACTTTCTAAAGTTACGTTTGTTTTGTTTTCTATCTCTATATGCATACATATAAGAATGCATTACTTGTTCTTTAGCTGTTTTAAATAAACGGTGTTTACTACCAAAATATCCTTTAGCTTGTTTTAATATTTTCTTACGACGTGCTTTTACAACAGCACCATTTTTTACTCTTGCCATAATTATTTCCTCCTTATTTCTTACATGATATTATAAAGTATCAATTATTCTTTTTAATCTGTTAGAATCTGCTTTACTTAAATTAGCACCTTCTCTACATTTTCTATTGAATGTAGAAGTTTTAGAACCAGTATTATGTCTTGAACCTGGTTTACCAATTGTAATTGTTCCACTTTGTCTTACATTTAATACTTTTTTTGTACCTTTATGAGTTTTTTGAGTTTTCTTTGCCATAATTCATTCCTCCATTTTCATTACTTATTTTTTTATAGGGCTTAATATTGCAATCATTGTTCTACCATCAAGTAATGGCTCAGCTTCTAAAACACTAAGTTCTTCAGCTTCCTTTGCAAATCTTAAAATAACTTCTTTACCCTTATTAGTAAATTGCATCTCACGGCCCTTAAAACGTATAGATATCTTTATCTTATGACCTTTTTCTAAATACTTTTTAGCATTAGTTAACTTTGTATTAAAGTCATGAACATCAATATTAGGTGAAAGACGATACTCTTTCATCTCAGCATTATTTTCTTTTTGCTTCTTTTGAGATTCTTTTAGTTTCTTCTTCTTTTCATATTTAAACTTATTATAATCCATTAATTTGCATACAGGTGTGTCTGATTTTTCATTAATCATTACTAAATCAAAACCTGCATATGAAGCAAGTGTTAAGGCTTCTTCTTTTGATTTAATACCTAACTGTTCTCCATTTGGACCTATTACAAGCATTTGTTTTGCTCTTATTTGACCATTAATTGGCATATCTTTTTCTTTTGCTATATTAAAGCACCTCCATAAAAAAATGAATACTAAAGCCGTATTCATCCCATAAAAATCCTAAATAAATTCACTTTTTGTTTCTAGGCGTTTACCCACTACATAATTGTAATCGGGTGAGATAAATACATGTCTTCTTTCCTTCATATCAAAATTACTTAATAAGTATACAATAAAATATATGAAATGTAAAGCAATTTTTTACATCAAAGCAACTAAATTATTGAATTTGCGTTGAAATTTCTTAAAAAATAAGTGTTTTTTATCAAAAACATATTTTTTTAATAAAAGCTAAGTAGTTTTATTTTCGCCTTCAATAAATTTTGAAAAAGTACACACTACATATATTATAATTTAAAATATAAAGTGCAATTTATAGTTCTATTAGACTTTTTTCAAAATCCTTAACATAATATTTTATATTCTTTATACCTTTTGTAATAATTATGTGCCCTTCTTCTTTAAGCAATCTTTTTTGTAATTCTATTGCCTCTGGGTATTTCGTATTTAATTCGCCATCTGATTTTAACGTTCTCCAATATGGTGTTATATCTTCATCTCTTTGAAAACTAGCCCAAGCAACAATATTAACAAATATACCTGCTGTCATAGGATCAGTAAAATCAGCATTATATTTTTTTGCTAAATAATTTCTCATTTGACTAACCGTAATAAGTTTTCCTTTAGGTACTTTTTTCATTAACTCATCATAATAAAGTGGTGGTGCAAAAAACATTTTACTTCCACCATATTTTTTAATAGTATCTTCATCTTCTATAATTTGAATTTTAGGCATATCTTTATTATTTTTCATCATAGAATTAAAATCTTTTTTACTTTCATTAGTCATATTATCACTTACTTTCAATTTACTTTTTATTTATTTCTTCAAAATATTTTTATACATTTTATCCACATGCAGTGTTCGTTAATTATGAATAGTTGCTTTTTATATGTTTGGGTATAACTAACTATGTTCTGACATACAAACTGAAATAATATAATGTGTATTATACATATATCAATTTTTATTTAAATTAATTAAAAACTATATTCTCTTATTTCACAATTATCTGGCAAATATTTTTCCACCTGTCCATCTTCTGGCAATTCATTAAAATAAAAATGGATTGCCCTAGCTACGCCACCATGTGTTACTAAAAGTATATTTTGACCTCTATATTTTTTCTTGATTTCATCTAAAAATAAATTAACCCTTTTAAATAATTCTGGAACTGTTTCTAAATTATCGATTTTAACTTTGGAATAATAATTCCAATATTCCGTATAATAAAAATTATCTATTTTCGTATTTGTTAAAACTCCACAATTTCTTTCTTCTATTCGATCATCATATATTACTTTTATCTTATTAGAATTTATAATATCACAGGTATGTCTTGTTCTTAAAAGTGGTGAACAAATAATCAAATCTAAATTTAAATTTTTAATTTTTTTAGATGCTTCCTGTGCTTGTTTTATTCCAATATTATTTATATCTTCATTTAATAATTTTCCATTATATATTTCTAATCTATTACTATCTGTGTTTCCATGTCTAATTACATATAACTTCATTGTTACTTTTCCTCCTTATATCATTTTTATAAAGTGTGTAAATTCCTGTAAGTAATAAAATAAAATCACCTAATACCATAAACCAACTATGGTAATAAATATAATAAGAGCCGTATAAAATTCCTGTTGTTATTCCAGATATTCTAACTAATTTCATATTTGATTGCCATAGACAATATGATCTAATCATTGAACCAATTGTTGGTAATAGTGAAACCCACCCTGTCCATGAAAAATAACAATTTATCATAATTATTCCTTCAAAAATAAATAGTATTATTAAATATACAGATTTACTAAATTTATTTTTATTTATAAATATAAAAGTCCTTATTAAATTTATTATACTTAAAATTGCACCTGTAAAAGCAGATATTAAAAAATCATATATTGCTTCAAAAAAACAATTTAATGATTGAACATATAATGATTTTTTTCTATCTTTAATACATATACTAATACACACTGCTAATAATGCTAAAATACTAAATACCATTTTTTATTTCTCCTATAATCTCTACTTTTTATTTTGTTTAGTCAACCCATACCACCTAATATGGTATGAGTAAATATATTCTTCTCAAACAACCCCTTAAATTTTTCTGTTTTTTTTGATGAAAATTAGTATTTTTTATCAAAAATATGCTTTTTTAATAGGCACTGAACAGTTGATTTTTACCTTAATATAAGGCTTTATTTAAGTTTAAGCACCGCTACACATTCAACATGACTAGTATTAGGAAACATATCAAAAGGAGTTATTTCTTTAGTATCATATAAATCACTTAAATAACTTAAATCTCTAGCTAATGTTACTGGATTACAAGATATATATATTATCTTTTCAGCTTTTATACTCTTAAGGAAAAAAATAGTTTTCTTATCCATTCCTCTTCTTGGTGGATCAACAAATATAACATCTATCTTTTCCTTTATCTTACCTATCTTTTTAGATGCATCACCACATATAAATTTAACATTATTTATATTATTTATAATCAAATTACATTTAGCATCTTCTATAGCATCCTCAACTATTTCTATACCAATTACTTTTTTAACATAATTAGATAAAAGAGATGCTATAGTTCCTGTTCCACAATATAAATCTAATACAGTATCACTCTTTTTTAAATTAGCCAAAGAAATAGCTTTACTATATAATTTTTCAGCCTGCAAATCATTAACTTGAAAAAAAGATTTAGAAGAACAATTAAACATTAATCCATTTATTATTTGATTTATATATCCATCTTTATACATAACTTTATCATTAAATATAATTGTTTTTAAATTAATTATATTATCTATTAAATAATTACATATTAACTTATCATTATCATCTACAGAATATATATCAATTAATATTTCATTTGTTGCATTACCATATTTTATAGTTATACTTTTAATATTATTTTTATTATTCTTTATGTAACATCTTATATAATATAATGCATCATTAATTTCACTTCTCATTAATTTACATTCTTTAATATCTACCAACTGATAAGTACCTTCAATATAAAAACCTATCTTATCATTTTCAACTTTAAAACTAGCTTTATTTCTATAATTATCATTTTTAACAGATTCTACTATATTATTTACTTTTATATCAAGCTTTGCAATACGTTTTATAGCATTTTTAACTTTATTAGTTTTAAAATTTAAATTTTCTAGATGTTTTTGATGTCTTAAATTACATCCACCACATTCATTATAATAAGGACAAGAAGGATTTATTCTATTATTACTTTTTTCTATTACTTCTATTAATTTTCCCTTAGCATAATTCTTTTTTATTTCAGTTATTCTAATTCTTACCTTTTCTCCTACTAAAACTTTAGGTACAAAAACAACCATATTATGTATTTTAGCAACTCCAGCTGCTTCATTTTCCATCGATTCAATTAAAACTTCATATATTTCATCTATCTTAATAGTATTAATCATTTATATCACCTTCTTTATTATACATTATTATTAAAATTAAACAAAAGAAAAATAAATAATATGTAAACTTATAAAAAAAAGAGAATTAATTATTCTCCTACTTTTCTTTTGATAATTCAGATAAGTTTTTATAATATTCAAATCTTTTAATAGCATATTTTTTATTTTCATCAAATAATTCTTCTGCTTTTTCTTCATTTACTATTTTCATCATCATATATCTATTTTCATTTTTCAAAAACTCATCATACTTATTAAAATCAGGATTTTTATAATCTAAAGTTAGCTTTTTATCTAATGGATTATATCTAAATATTGGAAAATATCCGCTTTCAACCGCCAACTTTTCTTCTTTAATACTTGTTTTCATTCCTGCTTTAATTCCATGAGTAATACATGGAGCATAAGCTATTATAAGTGATGTGCCATTATATTTATCAGCTTCTATTAAAGCTTTTATAGCCTGATTCATATTGCCACCTAATGATATTTGTGCTACATAAACATTTTCATATGAAAGAGCCATTCTTGCTAAATCTTTCTTATTTGTTTTTTTACCACTTGATGCAAATTTAGCTACCGCACCCTTATTTGTTGATTTAGACATTTGTCCACCAGTATTTGAATAAACTTCAGTATCTAAAACTAATATATTGACATTTTCATTTAAAGATAAGATATGATCTATTCCATCATAATCAATATCATAAGCCCATCCATCTCCACCTACTTGCCAAATAGTTTTAGGAAATATATATTTTTTTAAATTTTCAGCTTTTATAGCTTCACTAAAATCAAAGTTTTTAATTAAATTATTACATTTATCAATATCATTTTCATCTTCCAACCATTGCTCAAAAAGCTCTTTATTATTATCACTTAAATTACTTGATTTAAGTATTTTTTTAAATCTTTCTTTTTGAATAATATTTCCCATTTTTATACCAAGACCAAATTCACTATTATCTTCAAATAAAGAATTTATCCAAGAAATATTATATGGCATAGTAGGATGAGAACCACCATATATAGAAGAACATCCAGTTGCATTAGCTATTATTAATCTTTCATTAAATAACTGAGTTAATAATTTTATATACGGAGTCTGACCACATCCAGCACAAGCTGCTGAAAACTCAAATAACGGCTTTTCAAATTGTGAACCTTTTATAGTATCTTTAGGTACTATATTTTTATTTTTAACATTATCAAATATCATTGATACATCCATAGATAAAGTCTTATTATTAGGCACCATAGTAATAGCTTTATTTTTAGATGGACAAACTTCCATACAAACTGCGCACCCAGTACAATCATAACTTGATATAGCCATATAAAAATATAAATCATCTTCTTTATTTATTTTTTTTACTTTACCTTCTAATTTATATTTTTTAACCTCGTCATAAGTTAAAATAAAAGGTCTTATAACAGCATGAGGACAAGCAAGTGCACACATATTACATTCTATACAATTATCTTTATTCCAACAAGGAAGCATACTAGCTATATTTCTTTTTTCTAATTTAGATGTTTCTGGTTTAAAATAACCATTACTATGTTCATAAAAATCTTTAACACTTAACTTATCACCTTCTAATTTCATAGCATAATTAAGTATTTTATCATCAATAATTTTCTCTTTAAAACTATCTTTATCATTTAAATTAGTTATATTTATATTTACTTCTTTTAATGCTTTAGATACTTCTTCTATAGCATTTAAATTACACTTTACTATATCATTTCCTTTTTTAGCAAACTTTCTTCTTATTTGATCTTTTATTTTATTTTTAATTAAATCAAAATTAACTAATCCACCTACTTTAAATATAGCTGTTTCAATAATAGTTCCTATCTTATTTGGTATATTATTATCCATAGCTATTTTATAAGCATCAATTGTATACATTTTTATTTCATTATCTATTATTATCTTTTTAACTTTCTTAGGTAAAAAACTAATTAATTCATCATTACTTAAAGATGATACCAAAATAAATATACCACCCTTTTTTACCTTATCTAATATATCATAATCAAAAAGATAAGAATCCTTAGTACAAACTAAAATATTTGCTTTATCAATATAATAAGGACTATTAATATCATTTTTGGAAAGTCTTAAATGACTTTTAGTTACACCACCTGATTTTTTAGAATCATACTGAAAATAGCCTTGTACATAAGCATCAGTATAATTACCTAAAATAGTTATTAAATCTTTTGATGCACCAACCATTCCATCAGAACCATACCCATATATAAGTATTTCCCTTACGTTTTTCTTATTTATTTTATATGAAGGTATATCAATACTTTTATTTGTTAAATCATCTTTAATACCAACCGTAAAACCACTAAAATTATTTTCATTATCTAAAAAATCATACACAGCTTTTATACAAGCATAATCAGTATTCTTACCAGATAAACCATATCTTCCACCAATAATTAAAGGAGATATATCTTTATTTTGATACATAGCACAAACATCTAAATATAAAGGCTCTCCTATACTACCAGGTTCTTTTGTCCTATCTAAAACCGCTATCTTTTTAACAGTTTTAGGCATTACATCAAAGAAATATTTTTTACTAAAAGGTCTATATAAATGAACCTCAAGAAGTCCTACATTATCTTCTTTTTCAACTACCTCTTTTATAGTATCACAAACAGATCCCATAGCTACTATTACTTTCGTAGCATTTTTATCACCATAATAATTAAAAGGCTTATAATTACTACCTGTTAATTCATTTATTTTTTCCATATAAGAATTTACTATATCGGGCATATTATCATAATTTATATTTCTAGCTTCTACATTCTGAAAATATATATCATCATTTTGAGTAGTACCCTTAATCATTTTACTAATAACTAAATTATTATTTCTAAACTTATTTATTGCTTTTCTATCTAATAAATAATTTAAATCATTTGCATCTAACACACTTATTTTTTTAAGTTCATGACTAGTTCTAAAACCATCAAAAAAATTCAAAACAGGCATACTATTTTTTATTGATGATAAATATGATACTGCTGTTAAATCCATAACTTCTTGTACTGATGATGATGATATCATAGCAAAACCTGTCATTCTAGTTGCATATATATCACTATGATCCCCCATTATACTAAGAGCATGAGTTGCAACAGTTCTTGCTGCAACATTTATAACACAAGGAAGAAGTTCTCCAGCTATTTTATACATACTAGGTATCATAAGAAGAAGACCTTGAGATGATGTATAAGTAGTAGCTATACATCCGGATTCTAAAGCACCATGAACTAGTGCAATTGCACCCTTTTCATTTTGCATTTGTATAACTTGAACGGGAAATCCATATAAATTATTAAAGCCTTTAGAAGATAATTCATCTATTTTTTCAGCCATAGTTGAAGAAGGTGTTATAGGATAAATTCCAGCTATTTCACTAAATAAATATGAAACATAACTACAAGCTTCATTACCATCCATTACTTTATATTTCTTCATTTAAATCACCCTTTACATATTTTATTATCTCTATTCGTAATTATATCATTATTATAATTATTGAGCAACTTGAATTTCTTAGTAAATTATGATAAAGTATAGGCTATTAAAGGAGATATCATGGAAGAAAACATAATAAAAGTGCTAAAAGAAAATAATTTATATGATAAGTATAATCCATTAAAAAATAATAGTATTAACAAACCAAATGAATTCTTTAAAACTTATAAAATAAATCCTACAAATAAAAGTAGATTGCCAAATAATATCATAAGAGATGATAAAAAAAGAATAATACTTGATGAAATTCCTTTTGTTGCTTCTAATATAACGGTAGAAGGTAGAACTTTGAGTAATTGGCTTATTTTAAATAATGGAACTAAAATACTTATTAAAAATAATATAAATAATAAAAATAATACCTCAGAACTTCTTTTAATGTATTTTATTAAATTACTTAATGTAAGTTGTGCAAATTATGATATAGGTATTTTAAATGATAAAGAATATTTAATATCAATTAATTTTTTAAAAAATAAAGAAAGAATTTTTGAGGTATTTAAAAATGTACCAAGTATAGATAAAGGATATGAAAAGCTTAAAACATATGGTAGTGATATTCATTTTTTAAAAACTTGTTTTATAGATAATATAACTGGAAACATAGATAGATTTCCAAAAAACTTCGGAGTAATTGTTGGAGGAAAGTATAATTTTAAAACTATTAAAGGAAGAATTTGTCCTTTATATGATAATGCTGATATAAATAGTCTTTTTTTTAGAGAAGATAAGTTTGGATTTTGTCCTTCTATAGGTAAAACCTTTTCTAATCCAAATGAAATATTTAATTATCTTTTAAGTTATGAGCAAATAAATGCTTGGGTTAATAGTTCATTTAAAAAAGCCAATTTATATAATGCTGCTCAAATGTTATATAAAGAAAAAAAAATATATGTAGATAGTGAGTTATATAATATGTTTGAAACATTTTTTAAAGACAGTGAATCTATAATTAATGAAGAGCTTAAAGGAAATTGTAAAATCAAATTAGTATAAAAAAACCTTTTGTGGACTAATAAATCCATAAAAGGTTATTTTTTTGAATCAAATTTTTTTCGCTCTTCTGTATTTAAAATTCTTTTTCTCATTCTAAAATTAAGTGGAGTAACTTCTACTAATTCATCAGAATTAATATAATCTAAGCATACTTCTAAAGATAATTTACGAGGTCTTTTAAGTACTACAGTATGATCTTTTCCTGCACTTCTTGTATTTGTTTGTTGTTTTTGTTTTACAACGTTAACAGCTAAATCATTTTCACGATTATTTTCACCTACTATCATACCCTCATAAACTTCACAACCAGGTTCTATAAACATAACTCCCCTATCTTCTAATTGTCCTAAACCATATGCTGAAGCCTTACCATTTTCCATAGAAACAAGTACCCCAAGTTTTCTTTGACCTACAACAGAATCACTAAGAGGCATATATTCCTTAAACGTATGATTAATTATTCCATATCCCTTAGTCATAGTCATAAAATCAGTCATAAACCCTATTAATCCTCTAGATGGTATTAAATAATTTAATCTAACTAAATTTTGAATATTTGTCATATTATTCATAATTCCACCACGAACACCTAAAGCTTCAATAACTGGTCCAACATTTTCCTCTGGAACTTCTAATTGTAACTCTTCATAAGGTTCACATTTAACACCATCAATTTCTTTAACAATTACTTCTGGTTTAGAAACTTGAAGTTCATATCCTTCTCTTCTCATATTTTCTATTAATATAGATAGATGTAGCTCTCCTCTACCTGATACTATAAAACTTTCAGTATCATTTGGTCTAACTTTTAAAGATACATCTCTTTGAGTTTCTTTCATTAATCTTTCTTCTAATTTTCTTGCAGTAACAAATTTTCCCTCACGCCCCGCAAAAGGAGAATTATTAACTCCAAAAGTCATTTGAAGAGTTGGTTCATCTATTCTTAAAACAGGAAGAGCTTCTTCTTTACCAGCTGTACAAATAGTTTCACCAACAGATATATCACTTAACCCTGCTATTGCAACAATAGAACCTGCAGATGCTTCTTCTATTTCAACTCTTTTAAGACCTAAAAACCCAAATAACTTTTGAATTCTAAACTGTTTAATAGAACCATCTAATCTAACACAAGAAACATTTTCATTAACTCTAACTTTACCACGATTAACACGTCCTATACCTATTCTTCCAACATAATCATTATAATCTAAAAGAGCAGGTTGAAATTGTAATGGAGATATATCATCCATACTAGGAGATGGAATATTATCAATAATCATATCAAGCACTGGATTCATTGTATGTTCTTGTGTAGATAAATCCCTACTTAAGCTAGAAGTACCTTGAAGTGCTGATACATAAACAACTGGAAATTCTAATTGTTCATCATTTGCACCTAATTCTATAAATAATTCAAGTACTTCATCTAATACTTCATTTATTCTAGTAGATGGTTTATCTACTTTATTTATAGCAACAATAGGTTTAACGCCAGCTTCCAAAGCTTTTTTTAAAACAAATCTTGTTTGAGGCATAGTACCTTCATATGCATCAACAACAAGTAAAACACCATCAACCATATGCATAATACGTTCTACTTCACCACCAAAATCAGCATGACCTGGAGTATCTAATATGTTAATACGATATCCTTTATAATTAATAGCTGTTGTTTTAGCAAGTATTGTAATACCTCTTTCTCTTTCTATATCATTAGAATCCATAACTCTATCTTCAATATGTTGATTTTCTCTTAGAGTGTCTGATTGCTCTAATAACTGATTTACTAAAGTTGTTTTTCCATGATCAACATGGGCAATAATAGCAACATTTTTTATTTTCAAAATAAACACCTTCTTTTTTTACGCTAGTAATTATAACACAAAATATAAATAATAACACATAAATTTTAAATATATTTTTAAAAAACAGCTTTTCTTATTAAATTTAAAAAAAATCTGCACTTTTTATGCAAACTTTTTTATTTTTTCATACTACTATTTTGTTCTAATTTTACTTCTTTTGTAGGAATATTTATAATTTGACCTTCATATATTTGATCAATATTACCAATTTCAGGATTAAAATCTAATAAAGTATCAACAGAAACATTAAAATAAGAAGCTATATTAGCAATTGTATCTCCTTTTTTAACCTTATAAGAAATAACATCATATACATCTTTTTCTTTCTCTGCTAGATAATTATAAAAAGCTTGTGGATGAAAAGTATTAATATAAACTATATCACCAACATTAATGTCTTCACTAGCTCGGTTTCCATTTTGATCTGTTATTTCAACTGCATTAAATCTATCACTTAAATTCCAAATAGTATCTCCCTCTTCAATTATATATTCAAATGAATAAAGACCTTCTATCTTAGACTCAGCAGTAGTACTTATTGTTACATCATTAGTATCTACTTCAACATCAACTTTTTTTCCACCATGCTTTATAGCATAAACAGTAGCAGATGTAATAAGTACAGTCCCAGCAAGAACTCCAGCTATTACAACTTTGGCCTTTTTAGGTATTTTTCCATGCACAGAAACCTTTTTCTTACTTTTTTCTATTTTTTCCTTAGTTTTTTCCATTCTTTCTTCATATTTTTTTAATTCATTATCATAGCTTTCTTTACCAATTTCATCTAAAATTCTCAAAAAATAATCTACATTATTCATTGCATTATGAAGTGATTTCACCCTATAATCATTAAAAGTTTCATTAAAAGCTTCATCTAAAACTTTATTAGATACATATTCAATATTTTTTCTACTTTCTAAAATCTTTCTTAGTTCATCTTCACTTTTATCTTTATATTCTTCTAAGTTTAATATTTTATAATAATCTTTCATAAAACCATCTCCACATTCATAATAGCAATTTTATAAAATTTAGTCAACATTATATCTCTTGAATAACTGTAATAATCATTGGTTTACATCCTGTTTCTTCATATAAATATCTGCTCAAACGTTCTCGTATACTCATTTTTATTTTATTATAATCAACATAATTATCCACTATATTTTCTTGTATAACTTCTAATGAAATATTTTTTATTTCATTTATTAATTCACTGCTTTCTTTAACATAAACAAAGCCCCTTGTTAAAACTTCAGGTAATGCTAATATTTTCTTTGTTTTTCTATCAATTGTAGAACATATAATAACAATTCCATTATCAGATAATAATTCTCTATCTTTTAAAACTAATTGTCCTATATCCTGAGAAGAATTTCCATCTATTAATATATCATCTACTTTTATATGTTCTTTTTCATCTTTTAATTTTCCATTAATGAATGTTATAACATCACCATTTTGTTTTAATAATATATTTTCTTTTTTCATACCAACATGTATAGCATTTTTAGCATTAGCTACCATATGTCTGTATTCTCCTTCAACAGGAACATAATACTTTGGATTCATTAAATCAAGCATTAACATAATATCTTCACTAGATGCATGATGAAGCAGGTTATCTTTTCTTGACATAGTAACAACAGATACACCTATTTTTGATATATCATCTACTACTTTAATCGCTAATTTTTCATTATAATCATTTATAGGTTCCATAAAAAATACTGTATCAGTAGGTTTTATCTTTACATATTTATCATAACCATTTATTATCCTATTAAGATTCATAAAAGGTTTTTCTCTTTCATTAGATATTAATATAACAGCATCTTTATCATCTATATTACTCAAATCTCCAATTCTAGATTTATCAAAATTAATATAATTATTATATAATATATCATTTATTATACCTTGTAATTTATGCCCCATTACAACTACTCTTCTTGTAGTTTTTAAAACTTCATTAAACAATTCTTCTATTCTTGATATATGCGCTGTAAATACATTTACAATTACTCTATTATCCGTTTTATTTAATGTATCACGAATCAATTTATCAATTCTATTTTTAGGAGATGTATAACCTATTTTATCAGCATACATAGATTCTCCTAATAAGCATAAAACTCCTTGTTTACCAATATATGCTAATTTCCCAATATCAGTTTTATAAAATCCAAGCATAGTTGCATCAAAAACATAATTACCAGTATAAAATATAGTACCATCAGATGTATTTAATGCATATCCAACATTATCAGGTATTGAGTGAGTTAATCTAACTGGAAATATACTATTTTTTCCAAAACTAATTTTTTTATGTGGATCTATTTCTACTAAATTCTTATACTTAATATTAGCATCAGCAAATTCTTTTCTTAAAATATTAGCTGTAAACTTAGTTGCAAAAACCTTTAAATTAGGCACTTCAGATACTATATCACATACAGCACCCATATTTTTTTCATGTCCATGAGTAATAAATAAACCTTTTATATATTTAATATTTTCTTTTATATAATCAAAATTAGGTATTATATAATCAACTCCTAAAAGTTTATCTTCAGCATATTTTAAACCCGCATCAAAAATAAATATATCTCTATCAACTTTTACAACATACATATTTTTTCCTTCTTCATTAAGACCACCTAATGCAAAAATCTTAATCTTACTCATAATTTTCCTCCTTTCTTTAATAAACTATATAATTATATCAAATTTTAAATAAAAATACTAATTATTATTTTAAAAGTTTTTAAGGACAAGAAACCCCACTATTAGAACATATTGGACAAGTACTAGTTGTACAACCGTTTGTTCTTTTTCCATTAACAAAATCATAAGCCGTTTGATCTTTTAAATATATAATAGTTGTTTTAGGAACATTTTGAAACATATTAGTACTATAATAACTTTTATCTTTAACTTTATCAAAAATAAAATTTTTCATATTAATATTTGTTAAAGATGAACAGCCAGAAAACATTGAAGACATATCAGTTACATTTGATGTGTTAAAACTTTTTAAATCTAAACTTGTTAAAGATGAGCAGCCAGAAAACATTGAAGACATAGTTGTTACATTTGATGTATCAAAACTTTTTAAATCTAAACTTGCTAAAGATGAGCAGCCAGAAAACATTGAAGACATAGTTGTTACATTTGATGTATTAAATTTGCTTAAATCCAAACTTGTTAATGCCTTACATCCTGAAAACATACGATCCATGTCTTTTACATTTGATGTATTAAATTTTCTTAAATCCAAACTTGTTAAAGATTTACATTCCCAAAACATACATTCCATATTTGTTACATTAAGTGTATTAAAATTTTTTAAGTTCAAATTTATTAAAGAAGAGCAAGCCCAAAACATGCGATTCATATTAGTTACACTTGATACATCAAAACTACTTAAATCCAAATCTGTAAGAGAAGAACACTTATAAAACATATAATTCATATCTTTTACTTTTGATGTATCAAAATTGCTTAAATCTATGCTTGTTAAAGATGAGCAGTCAGAAAACATTGAAGACATATCTGTTACATTTGATGTATTAAACTTGCCTAAATCTAAGCTTATTAATGCTTTGCAATTAGAAAACATGTCATTCATAACTTCTACTTTTGATGTATTTAGTTTACTTAAATTTATGCTTGTTAATGATTGGCAGTAAATAAACATTGAAGACATATCAGTTACATTTATTGTATTAAATTCACTTAAATCTATATTTACTAAAGAAGAACAATCCCAAAAAAAGCCTTCCATATTTACAACATTTGATGTATCAATGCTATTGTTAAAATCAATTTTTGTCATATTAGAATAGTTGGAAAACAAAACACTACTATCTTCATAAAACTCTATTTTCCCATTAGCACATATTACCAAATCATATAAGCTAGTTTCAGAATTAACGGTATAATAAGCTATTACTGAGTTATCTTTATTATAAGATGCATCCCAGCTTACTGCACCATCAGGAACATTAATGCTTGATTCAAATTTAATTGTACCTATTTTATCTTTTGTAATATTGCTGTTATCAAACACTTCACCAGCACCGTCTCTTGAGCCTTTTGTTAATATGGGACTTATAGCAGCAAATTCAAATATTAATTTTAAATTTGCATCTGTATTAGTAATAGTTACATTATCTTTATATTTTACTGTAACTTTTATTTTAGTTGGAGTAGTTATATTAGTATTTATTATAGTTTTACCTACTTCTATATCATCTATTACATACTGTATATTAGTATTTTCTCCATATACTGGAGAAATACTTTTTATAATCATAGGTTCACTACCTATATTACTAATATCTACTTCATATGTAACTGATGAATTAATATTAGGTAATGTTACACTAACATTTATATTATCAACACCATAATTTTCATAATTAGATTGTCCATTATTAGTTACTTCACTTAAACTAATATTTGTTATTCTTATATCTTTTACTGGTCTTACTGAAGCTTCAGCTGATATACTAAGTTCTTTACTAAGAACAGAATGTCCAACAGTTAAAGTAACTATACAAAAACAAAAAAGAAGAAAAAGACTAAAATCAAATTTTCTATTATTATATCTTTTTATTCTTTTTTCCTCTTTTATATTTTTCATTTCTTATTTCCTCTCTCTAAATCAGAAAGCTTTAATACATATCTATATGTTTCATTTTTATTTCTTATTATAAATATGCTTTTCAATCCTTTATGTATTTCTTTAAAAATAATTGGCTTTTCTAAATTATCTCTAACATCAAGCAACTCACTAAAACTACTTAATTCTATTATTTCTCCATCTACTACTATAGGCTTTTTAGAATTAACTATTACTCTATCATACTCTCTTAATATTTTAGATAAAGTAATATCATATATAGTTTTTTTAGTCTTTGTTTTATTTAAAAACATTACAAGTGATGAAATATATATTATATCTCCAATTAAGAAGAATATAGAAAACGCAAATAATACTTTATGATCAATACTAAAATGTCTATATACTTTAGTATTATAACTATTATTTACTTCTTCATAATCCATCTTTATATTAATTGTTTGCTCAGTTAATGGTATAGATATTTTCATAACTTCATCATTATTTTTAACTTTATTTCCTTTTTCATCTTCTATATCAACTAACATACTTAATACTAAATTGCTATCTGCATTTAATAAGTATGTATTTTTGAATGATTTAACTAAATCATTATACTTATTATAATCTATACTTATATTTTCATTTATATTAAATTTATTAGAATCTTCTTTTACAATAGTATTAGGTTCAGTTAGTTTATTAGTTTTTGAATATATATTTAAAGAAGGATCAATAGAGTCAGTTACTTTAACTTCAGATTTTATATAATATGTATATTTATAATTTATATCTTGATTAAAACTAAAACTATAATCAAAATTTATATTTATATTATCTATTAAACTTGCTATATATTGCATATCTTTATCTAAATAATTATTACCATAATATTTATTTTCTCTTAAATAAACTTTATAATCTATATTACTTATTTGCTTGTATATAACATTACTTTTTTTATTTAAAGATATACTATTTATAAATAAAACCAAAAATAATATAGAAAACATTAATATTCCAAAAATATTAATAAAAAGTCTTGTTTTATAACCTAAGTACATATTATCTATTTTATCTTTTACAAAGCTTTTTATATCAATATTACTTTTTTCTTTATTTTGTTCATTTACATTACTATAATCATAAACATATTCATCTATCATATTAGACTTTACTTCATCAGTATCATCACTTATATTTCCAGCATTATTATAAGAATTAAATTTTATATCATCATTAGTATTATAATTAAAATTTTCAAACACAATTTTAGAAGTGCTATCATTTTCAAAATTATTATTAGAAGACATATTAAGATCATTAAATTCAATTATATCTTCTTCTTTTTTATTGTTCACATAAATCACCCCTATTTACTAAGCAAATCATTTAACATAACTGTTGGCATTCCCAAATATTTTATTTTAAAAATACTAACGCCAACAATATCATCTTCATCTACTATCCAAGAATCATAAGAATCATTATTATCACCTTTAGTTATAAAATTATTATTTTCATTTTTTGTTATTTTCTTAACAACTCTATGAACTATTATTTTATTATCATGAGTATATACCAAAATATCTCCTTCTTTTATGGTATTAATCCTAAAAGAATCTATCTTTTTTACTATTACTACATCACCTACATTTATATTAGGAGACATAGAACTAGATCCAATTGCTAAAGCTTCATATTTAAATAAACCACTAGTTAAAATAACAGTAATTAATAATATAAAAGTAATAAAACTATATAATATTATTTTTTTCTTATTATAACTTGATGATTTAATCTTTCTTATTTCATAATAACTAAACATATTATTAACTTTAAATAATATAATTATTGGAAGCACTGTTATAAGTATTGTATTAATATACTCTCCAAAATTAGGAAATATAAAAACTAAATATATATTAAGCTCAGTTATAAATCTATATATTAAAGAACTTGTATAACCTACTTTTAAAGTCATATAAGTAAGTAATATATTCTTAGTAATACTTGGAATAATAATATAACAAATAACTTTTAAAATATCCAGATTGGATGTAATATTATAAAGATAAATGGATATATTTATATCTACAACTACAAAAATTATAAAGCATAGAAAAATGTGAAAAATACTTTTTTTAGTTTTAGATAAAATAATATATCTTAAAACTTCGCTTACTAATATAATCAAAAATATAGGAAAAATATTTTTGATTATATTTGCTATTTTTAAACTATAACCAGTTTTAACAAAACCAAAAAATATTCCTAAAAAATAAGTTATAAAATAATAAATTAATAGGCTTATTAAAACATTAAGAATAACATCTTTTTTATTTCTATAGTTATTTTTTTCATATCCTATTAAAAAAATAGATATTATTAAAAATAATAATAATATACTTACTATTTCATATGTATTTTTTATTTTAAATATAAAACAATTTAATACCATAATAATTAGGAGAATAATTTCAAAAATAAATATTTTATCAAATACCTTTTTCATTTTATTTCATCCCTTTTTATTACTTTTTTTATATAAAATAGCATATTAAAGAAGATAAATATCTTCTTTAATATTAAGATTGAACATATGTTATTGTACTACCTAAATTTGTAATAGATACGTCTCCAGTTGGAACACTATCTCCGCTAAAACTAATAACAATTTTCATGTTTTTAGTAGCATTCTTTGCTAAAGTGTCATCCTTTTTTACAGTACTACCATCATTATAAGTTAATTTATAAGTAAACCCGTTTTGTACAATTGTAACATCAGAACTGCTTGGACTACTAGCACTACTAGTAAATGATGCCGTTTTATTTACTATATCTGATATTTTAGCATCTACTGTACCACCATTTACAACATCAAAAGTATATGTAACAGAATCTCCTGGTTTTGTTAATTTAACTTCAAGGATACTAATTGTTGTTTTATTATTAATAGTAGCATTAGATGCTGATGCTCCTCCACTTGTTGCAACACTTACATTGCTAAAATAAATATCCCAAGTTGCTCCCTTAACTTGAGCAGTTCCTGTAATAGTTAATTCCTTAGATAAATTTGCAAAAGCAACTGTTAATCCTAAGACAGCAACTATTAATGCAACTAAAGATAATGTTTTTATTTTTCTTTCTTTTTCCATAATGTCCTCCTTATTTTTATCCTACAAATAAATAATAACATTTTTATTTTTCATAGTCAATATTAGTTAAATCTAAATTTAAAAGTTCTTTAAAATATTTCTCAAATATATCTTTTATAATATATAATTCATTACTTAATTCATCTTTTTTTATCAAATAACTTTGATATAATGGATAACTTTCTAATTTTTCATATAACTCTTTTAAATCTTTTTCTAACTTAGGATCTTTATTATTAGTACATATTTTTTGATATCTTTTAATCTCTTTTAAAAGTTTTATTATTTCATTATTATTAACTAATCTATCTTTAACTTTTACATATTCTATACATACTTTATCATTTTCTAACTTATCAAATAATTCATTTATTTTATGTTCAATATTATTCATTTATCTCTCCATCTAAACTCCAAGTTTTAGCATCCGTTATTTTAACATTAACAATCTTCCCTAAATATTTTTTATCAGCTTTTACATTAACTAACTTCATAGTATCAGTATATCCCATAAGCATACTAGAATCTTTTTGACTAACGTCTTCTAAAAGAACAGAAACTACTTGCCCTATCAATTTCAAATTAGCTTCTTTAGCATACTTATTAATAGTATCATTTAATTTATATAATCTTTCTTCTTTTTCATTTAAACTAATATTATCATCCATTTTAGCAGCTGGCGTTCCTACTCTTTTAGAATATATAAATGTATATGCACTATCAAACTTACATTCATTAACTAATGATAATGTTTCATTAAAGTCTTCATTAGTTTCTCCCGGAAATCCTACTATAATATCAGTTGTTATAGAACAGTTTTTTACTTTTTCTCTTATTTTATTATATAGTTCTATGTAAGACTCTTTTGTATATCTTCTTCCCATTAATTTAAGTATTTTAGAAGACCCAGACTGAACAGGCAAATGTATATAATTACAAATATTATTATATTTTGCTATTACATCAATCATATTATCAGTAAAATCCCATGGATGACTTGTTACAAATCTTACTCTTTCTATACCAGTTTCTGCAACATCTTTTAATAAATCTTCCATCTTATAATCCATATTAGTAAAATCTTTACCATAAGCATTAACATTTTGCCCTAATAAAGTAACTTCTTTATACCCCTTATTTATTAAATCTTTTACCTCATCTATAATATCTTTAGACATTCTACTTCTTTGTTTACCTCTTGTATAAGGAACAATGCAATATGTACAAAACTTATCACAACCATACATAATATTTACCCATGCTTTATACTTAGAATCCCTTTTAAATGGAACACCTTCAATTACATTTCCTTCATTAGACCACACTTCAACTTCCAACTTTTTACTATCCATATGTTTACTTAAAATTTGAGGTAATTTATAAATATTATGAGTACCAAAAACAAAATCCATCCACTTGTATTTATCAATTATTTCATCAACCACTGTCTCTTCTTGACTCATACATCCTGCAAGCGCTACTAATAAATCCTTTTTAGTTTGCTTTAAATGTTTTATTCTACCTAACATACCAAATGTCTTATTATGAGCATTTTCTCTTATAGCACATGTATTTAAAATAATTAAATCAGCTTCATCATAATTAGTTGCTTTAGTAAAACTCATATGTTCTAATATTGCACTTATCATTTCACTATCATGTTCATTCATTTGACATCCATAAGTCTTTATATAATATTTTTTATTAATACCTAACTTTTTTTCTTTATCAGTTAAAACATATTCATCTCTTAAAATTTTAATTTCTTCTTTCGTTCTTCTTTTAGCTTCAATATAATTTGGCTTTTTCATTTCCATCACTCTTTTCTTAAATTCAAATTACATTTTATATAATTATACACTTATTATATAACAATTACTACTTAATTTATATTTAAATAATCATCATATGTAGTCATCTTATCAATATATTTTCCATCTTCTTTAAATTCTATTATTCTGTTTGCAACGCTATTTATAAGCTCATAATCATAAGATGAAAATAAACATACCCCTTTAAAATTTTTCATACCCCTATTAAGGGAAGTTATTGACTCAATATCTAAATGATTTGTAGGTTCATCTAATATTATTACATTAGATTTTTTTAGCATCATTAAAGAAAACATAAGTCTTACCTTTTCTCCACCAGATAATACGCTTATTTTCTTTAAAGCTTCCTCACCAGAAAATAACATTCTACCTAAAAATCCCCTTAAATGTGCTTCTTCTTGTTCTTTAGAATATGGTCTTAAAAAATCAACTAAATTTACATCTTCTTTAAAATATTTTTCATGTTCTTTAGGAAAATACGAAAATGATGTAGTAGCACCCCATTTAATAGTTCCACTATCAGGTTTTATTTCTCCTGTTATTATTTTAAAAAGAGTAGTTTTAGCAAGCTCATTTTTACCAACAAAAGCTACTTTATCAGTATTATTAATAGTTAAATTCAAATTCTTTAAAACAACTTGTCCATCTATAGTTTTTGATATATTTTTAAGTTCTAAAACATCTCTTCCTAAATTTCTATCTATATCAAAATTTATATATGGATATTTTCTTGATGACTGAGCAATATCATCTAGTTCTATTTTATCTAACAATTTTTTTCTTGATGTAGCCTGTTTTGATTTTGATGCATTAGCACTAAATCTTCTAATAAATTCCTGTAACTCTTTTATTTTATCTTCCTTTTTCTTATTAGAATCTCTCATTTGTTTTTGAATAAGTTCACTAGATTCAAGCCAAAAATCATAATTACCAACATACATTTTAATTTTGCCATAATCTATGTCTAAAATATGCGTACATACTTTATTTAAAAAATGTCTATCATGTGATACAACAATTACCATATTTTTAAAATCTAATAAGAAATTTTCAAGCCATATTTTAGCATTAATATCTAAATAGTTAGTAGGTTCATCAAGTATAAGTATATCTGGGTTTCCAAATAAGCTCTGTGCTAAAAGTACTTTAACTTTATCTTCACCAGATAAATTTTTCATTTTATCATTAAAATAAGCCCTATCAAGCCCTATTCCAGAAAGTAATATTTCAGCATCACTTTCTGCTTGCCAACCATCCATTTCTGCAAATAAAGCTTCTAATTCTCCTACTCTAAGTCCATCAGCATCAGTAAATTCCTTCTTAGAATATATTTCATCTTTTTCCTTCATTATGTTATATAGCTTAGCATTTCCCATTATAACTGTTTCTATAACATCTTTATCATCATAAGCATTATGATCTTGCTTTAAAACAGATACTCTTTCATTATCGGTTAATAAAGCCTCACCCGAAGTAGAATCAATTTCACCTGATAAAACCTTTAAAAAAGTAGATTTGCCTGCCCCATTAGCACCTATTACACCATAACAATTACCAGACGTTAATTTTAAATTAACATCTTTAAATAAAGTTCTTTTACCAAAACTTAAACTCAAATTATTTATCTGAAGCATAATTTCCTCCTTGTCATTGCATTTTAAGTTTACTAAAGAAAAGAAAAAAAGGCAACTGCCTTTATTTATTAATTTTTTTAATATCATCTAAAGAATCATCTACATAAGATTTATTACCATTAATATATTCTTCATGTTGTCTTACAATTTCCTTTGAAATATCATCATTACTATTTTTTATTTGAACTCTATTATTATAATACCAAAAGCTCATAACAGTTCCATCAGAAAATTTTTTTGATAATGCTATATTAAACTTACTTAAATCTGCACTATAAAATTCCATTAATTTTGCATCGTAATTTTTTCTTTGTTTTCTTGCTAAAAGATATTGATTTAATATATTATTAGATAATTCATCATTTCTTTTTTCAAGTTCTGTCTTATGATTTCTAAACCATATAATCATATATGTATCATCACTAAATTTCATTTCTTTTGATTCATCAAATTTATCTAAACTAGCTCTTTCAAATTCATTCAATTTATCTTCAAAATTAAGTTTAATTAGTCTTCTCAAAGGCTTACACTCATAGTATTGTTTCATTATACTTAAAGATAATTCATCGTTTCTATTTTCTATTTTTTTTCTATTATTTCTAAACCATGCAGCCATAAAATATCCATCACTAAATTTTAGGCTACTAGAAGTATCAAACTTTTCTATACTAGCTTTTTCAAATTCACCAAGTTTTTTTAAAAATATTTCTTCTTTTTGCTTTTTCTTTTCTTCTTGCATAGCTTGATAATCCTGATATTGTTTTATTATACTTAAAGATAATTCATCACTACTTCTTTTTATATTTAATATATGATAATTAAACCAAACATAAACTAATGAGCCATCTTTAAATCTCATTTTAGAGCTTTGCATAAACTTTTTAATATCCATTTGTTCAAACACAAGTTTTTTTTCTTCATAATCTATTTTAGTTAAAACTTTACTTTTTTTAGACATATTATTCTCCTTAATTAATAACTATTATAATCTATAATAATAAAAAATCAAGAAAGCTCTTGATTTTACTTGCAAGTTTTAATAGTTTTTAATTCTCCCATACGTGATGTTGGTACAAAACCAGGTTCAGAATTTATGACATCTGGTATTCTATTTACTATAGTTGCACATGTTAGTTCAACTGTTGAAGGCCTATTAATTATCATTGTAGTATCAGGCTCTGCATATATAGTCCATTCATTTTTATCAAATTCATCTTTATTATATACTTTTCCAATGCATTCAGTTTCGAGTGTAATGCCTTCTTTAGTTTTTGTTGTAACAACAGCACTCATACCAGTTGCAACACCTGCTTTAACAGTCATACCTAAAGTACTAGACTCAATATCGTAACTATTAAATTGAGGAACGCATTTTTGAGTTTGACTTATTACTGTAAGTCCTAATTTATCACATAACCAGCCATTAACATTCCACATATAAGATGGCTCATAATTACCAGATTCAATAATTTTTTTTCTTTCATCATCTGATATTTCATCATTTGATGCAATATTTTTTTCAAATTCTTCTTTAGTAAGGCCCGCACCATGTGCCTTTGCTAAAGCAATACCATAATCTTCAACATTATAAGAAGAACTTCCTTTAATTTTTGTAACATTATGACTTGCACCTACTAATGTTGTAATTAAATTACCCCAAAAAGCATCCTGATAACCTGTAGCAGTAATTGTACAATTATTTTTCTTTGCAAGTTCGTCTATTTCTTTTGTTAAATTAGGATTTGAATTCATTGGATAAAATGCTTCTTCACATGTAGTAATAGCATTAACTCCGCACTTTGCACATATTAAAAGAGCATCTTTAACATCAGAAAGTAAACTCATTGTTGTAACTATAACACAGTCAGGCTTTAATTCATTAATAAGTTTTTCAGCATCTTTTGCATCATTAATTATAACACCTGTTTTATCTATTTTCATTACATCAGAAATATCTTTTCCAATAATATCGGGATTAATATCAACTGCTCCTACAATTTCACCTTTATTTTCAATTACATAGCGCATAGTATATACGCTCATCTTTCCACAGCCATATTGAAATATTCTAAGTCCTTTCATAAATATACCTACCTTTCATATATAAATATTATATCACTATATTTAAATATAAATGTCAAATTATGTCCTTAAAAAATAATAATTTTACATTAATTTACACATAATTAATTAAGAAATATTTATACAAATTACTGTTAAACATTAGTTAAAATTATACCGATTTGTAATATAGATAACAAACAAAGGTGAACTTTGTTTGGAATATAATTATAATCGATGAAATCTAAAAAACAAGGGTATTATGAACTCACTTTGTTCGCCCTTGTTTTTAATCTTTCATCTCTTTCTCTTAAAACTTGTTCTAATTGTTTTTGATTATTTATTCTCAATTGTTCTCTTTTAACAGGATCTTGTCTATGACCTTCAATTTGTTTAGTATCATAAAAGATATTATAATATTTAACTCTAACTACTTTAGTTAATACATTTTCAAATACTTGTATTTCTGTTTCTTTGTATATTTGCTTAATTGAATTATCTTTATCTAATATTTGATAATAATTGTTATTCCAAGAAATCATATTTCCATTTAGAATAGTTCTTGTATCTCTAATACATAAAATATTTGATAAATCAATATTATCTAGTGGAACAAATGCAGTATCTTCTTCTATTGTTTCATAAGCATACTTTTGGTTAAGATAATTACAGTAATAATCATTAAAAAATATATTTAGTTCGTCAATTGATTTAATATTATATCTTTTAATATCATTAATTAATCTATTTTGAATAGTATTATTCCATTTTTCAACTTTACCTTTAGCTTGAGGTGTGTTAGCAGCAATAATATTAATACCTAAATCTTCACACATGTGACCAAAGTTAGTTAAATTACCATCTTTAGGACTAATAAGTATGGTATGTTTATCAGAATAAAAGTTTTCTGGGATACCATATTTAGTAACCAATATTTCAAGCATATGAACATAACCTTCTAAACATTCAGTAGGCATTAACCAACCACATAATAATTCACCAGTTGCATCATCTATTGCAATATGTAAAGAAGATTTTTTTCCATTTTGAAACCAATCATGTGGAGTACCGTCAATCATAATTAAAATACCTCTTCGTGGAGAAGGTTCTCTTAATGGATGCGTATTATATTCTTTGTTGAAACATTTATGTTTAATAGGTTTAATCCAGTGAAATTTTTCATATAAAGATTCATAAAAAGAATAACTTCTAATTTTAAGATTATTTTCTTTAACAGTATTTTTCATTTTAGGATTCCAAATGACATCTTCGTGATAAATATCTCGAAATTGTGATATACTAATAACTGGATATTTATTCTTATAGTTCTTAATAAATTCAATTTCTTTGGTGGAAGGTGAATTATTAGAAGGTTTATTAGTTAGACCATGAACTAATATAGAATTAATATCCTTTTCATTTAATTGTTTAGAAAAATTAATAATTTGTAATTTAGAATATCCTGTGATAGTACCAATTTGAGAATAAGAATAATTATTTAAACCATTTTGTTTTTCTTGAACAAGTTTTAATGCATATGGTTTATTATGCATAATAAAATATACCTCCTTACAAGAATATATTATACTATATACGAGGTATAAATTTAATTAATGATAAGGTATAATTTTAAAAAAGGATTAACATATTTATACAAATTACTTGACCTATCATTTAATATAGTGTAAAATTATTTTTGTCAGATGGAGACATACTCAAGAGGCTGAAGAGGCGCCCCTGCTAAGGGTGTAGACTGGGCAACTGGTGCGAGAGTTCGAATCTCTCTGTCTCCGCCATATTAAAAAAACAAAATTCCTTAATTGGAATTTTTATTTTTTTTGCTAAGTTTTTTTACTTTACCTTTTTCTTCTAATTTTTCAAAGCATGAAAATATGTAATCTTTTTTTATATCACTTAATGATATAAATTCATAAAACCACATCATAATAGTTTGCCTATCATCATAATTAGTTTTTATATTTTTTATAAATAATTCAAGATCAGACTCCATACTTTTAGCTATTCTAAGTGCATTTTCTAATCCTTCTTCTTTATTTGATTCTAAATACTTAATATATATATAAAATACTTTTGATATATTATAAAATAATTCATCAGCCTTATTATATATATATAAATCTTCTAGTTCTTTATCTAAAGACAAGCAAGATTCTGCTATAGCAATATTAACATCTTTTTTCTCTTCCAGATTATTGTAATATAAAAATATTGCATCATATATATCAAAATCTCTTTCAAATTCAATTATATCAAATAAATAATTATAATTTATAAAATCATCATATGCATTTTTTTGTTTTAGAGTTTTAATAAGCATATTTTTTTCTTGCCTACTTAAAAGCATAAAATTAATAGACTCATTTATTTCATCAAAAAAACACTTCTTATCACATAAATAATTATTTTTATAATCTTCTATATCATTAATTTCTTTCATAAATTCATAATCTAATTTAGCATTATAATCATCTAATAATACCAAATAATCATAATACTTTAAACTCATAGAATCATTATATAAAACATTTGCTATTAAATCATAAAATTCACTATTTTCTATAAATTCCATTATTTTAGATTCTTCTTTTTCATTATTTTCAAACACTCTATATAAAATTTTTCTAACTAAAGTATTAATGCTTATTAAATTATTAACTTCTATTTTCTTTATATAATTATTAGCTTCTTTCTTTTTATCATCACTTAATAAATTATAATTTATATAATCTTTAACTAAGTTTCTTAAAAATCTTATATTATCAATTAAAAAATATGGTAATTCATAATAATTAATTCCAATATTTTCTATCATATATAAATTATGTTCTTTATCTTTTAAATTTTTATTATTTAGTAAAAATTTGTTATAACAATATGACGCATAAGAAAGCCTATTTACTATTTTTTTATAATTATCAAAATCATATTCTTCTAATCTTATTAATAATTCAGATGCATATTTTTCTGCATAATCTAATGCTTTATCTTTATCATTTAACATAGCAAATTTTTCATTATAAGTATTTAATATCATTTTTTCACTATATTTAAATGAATATCTAACTAAATCATTTATATAACAAGGAAATACTTTTAACACATTTTTAAAATTATATTTTAAACTTAATACATATTCTTTTTTAGAATACTCATCTAAAGTATAATAAAAAAGCATATCTAAACATAATTCTTTAAAGTATTCTAAACTCATATTATCTATTAGTTCATCAACATTACTTAAATTATTATAAAACATTACTTTTTCTTTAAGTTCTTTATCCTGCGAGAATTTTTTATGTGTAAACTTTAAAACTATATAAGAAGTAAGTAACATAACGCTTAGTATTTCTTTTTTATCATCACTATTAGCCATTATTTCGTTATATAGTTTTTCTATATCATTTTCTTTTATTTCTTCATCATAATTAAGTTCTTTTACAATATGTTTTCTTATCATATCATTATAATTTAATATTTCCATAAAAATCCCCCGATAGCAAATAGGTATTAATTTTTTGTTTAATATTATACCATTGATGTTTTTATTTTTAAAGCATGTTATTGATTATTTTATAAAAAATTGTGCATCATATTAAAAGAAAGGTAGGTAAAAATGAAAAAAGATAAAAAATCTTGTTGTAACAAGAAAGTTATTAAAAATAAAATTAATGCCCAAGAAAAAGGCAAAGAATATTTTAAAGAAACAAATGAAAATGAAGAAAATATAAACGATAACAATCAAGATAAATAAAAAAGTTACAGTATGATAACAATCATATTGTAACTTTTTACTTTCTTAGCTTTCCTTTTACACCTTTACTTCCATTATATGAAGATAAAATATTTGATTCAAAAGACTTTGTTTTCTTTAAATTCTTTTTAAATCTTTTAACAGAAATACTAATTAAATCATCTAACAATTCAGAATAATCTTTTTTAAGTGGAGTCCATAAATAAAACGATAAACTTCCAGGTATACTATTTAATTCATTAACATATAATTTTTTTTGCTTTTCATCATATAAATAGTCAATTCTAACTACTCCGCTTGCCCCAAGTGCTCTAAAAGCTTTTTTTGATGTATCTTCTATTTCTTCTTTTAATTTATCAGAAATATCAGCTGGTATTACTCTAGATGCACTTGCCATTCCTTTAGAACCTTGCATTTTAGGCTTTCCTTTTTTAGAACCATTTGCAAGATACTTATCTCTAAAAGATAAAATTTCATCTTTTCCCATAACTTTTTCTATAGCTGAAGCTTGCATATAATTATTTGATCCTAATACACTACAATTTAACTCAACCATGTTTGAAATAACATGTTCAACTAATATTTTTTCATCATAACATATAGCATCTTCTATTTTTTCTTTTAAAGATTCAATATTATTAGCAACACCTATTCCTATACTACTACCTTGTCTTGCAGGTTTTACTATTAAAGGATATTTTAACTTTTCTAATCTATTTAATATTTCATTTTCATTTTCTTTATATTCTGAATCATAAAACCAATCATAATCCGGAACATTTATATTTTCTGCTTGTAAAATTTGTTTTTGAAAAACTTTATCTTGTCCAACTGTTAAACCATATATATCACTTCCAGTATATGGAACTCCAATTACATCAAGCATACCAGTTAAATTTCCATCTTCCATTCCATAACCATGAACAGCTAGTATTACTATATCTATTTCCTTAATAGTTCTTTTAAATATTCCTTTTTTATTTTGAAGTATAACTACTCCATTTTTATTATACATAACTACATTTGTAGAATATCTTTTTAATAATTCTGGTTCTTTATAAATTTCTATATCCATTAAAGAACCACCCGTATACATTTCATTTTCTTTAGTTAAATATAAAGGAATAACTTCATACTTTTCAGTATCTAAATTATTCATAGCTTGCACAGCTGTAATAATACTTACCTCATGTTCTGTAGTTTTTCCGCCATATAATACTCCAACTTTTATTTTCATAACATCAACTCCTATTCATTATATATATCTGGTAAATCATTTTCAATTAAAACATATGTATCTTTTCCATTTGATAAACTTTTTACCAATCCAAATGCTTCCTTTGTACTTTTAACTACATATATATTTTTCTTATTAAAATCAACTTCATCTAATCCATCTCTTATAGGTTTAGTAATCTTTTCTCCAACTAAAATAACAATATCACATGAATCTTTCATATATGTTCCAAATTTCTTATTTAACTCATAACTTTTATTTCCAAGTTCAACCATACCTGGTGTCATAACAATTCTAACACCCGGCATACTTTTTAATACATCAAGTGCCATTTTAGAACCAACCGGATTTGAATTATATGAATCATCTATATAAGTTATATTTCCCATAGGTCTTAATTCTAATCTATGCTCTACACTTTTAACAGAAAGTACAGCCTTTTTCATTTGTTCTATAGAAAGTCCAAATTCTTTTGATAAAGCAAGTGCTGCTAATATATTATAAATATTATTATAACCAAGTAGTCTTGTTACAAAATGATATTTATTTTCATCTCCTTTAAATATAACATCAAATTCTGTACCATTATTATTAGTTTTTATATTAATAGCTCTTACATCTACATCTTTATTATCAATACCTATCCATATAATTTTACAATTATTTTTTAATTTATAATTTACTTGCAAATCATCATCACCATTTAAAATACCAATACCATCACTAGGAAGACTCTCAATAAGCTCAAATTTTCCTTCTTGAATATTTTCTTGACTACCAAATATTTCTATATGTGCAGTACCAATCTTAGTTAAAATACCATACTTAGGTTCAACTAAATCACATAACTCTTTTATCTCACCTTTTTTATAGGCTCCCATTTCTGCTATTAAAATATCATCAAACTTATCTAAATGGTTATTAACTGTTATTATAAGTCCATATGGTGTATTAAAATTCTTAGGACTCGCAAGAGCATTATATTTAACATTTAATATATCACTTAAAATATTTTTACTACTTGTTTTACCATAACTTCCTGTAATACCTATAACTTTTAAATTTTTCATATCTTTAAGTTTATTTACAGCTTTATTCTTATATGACAAATAAACTAATTTTTCAACTGGTTTATTTATTATTATAGATAATATTATTATAAAATTAATTAGAAAATAATATGTAAATAATAACAAATATCTTAAATTATTACTATCTATAAAGTGTATAAATATCATAAGTAATATAAATAATATTAGGTTAGTAAAAATAAGTCTTTTTACTCTTGATGTAATTTTTAGACCAATTTTTGTATCATTTGACTTATTTTCTTTAATTTTAATTAATAATATAAATATGCATACAATAAAAAAATATATTGATACTATAACTTTTGAATCAAGTTTTAATAAAATAAGCATTATATAAGTAAAAATAATTACTAAAGAACATTTAATTGGAGTTTTAAACTGTTTAAAATCATTAATTGTCCATTTTAAAAACCTATTATCATCATTATATAAATTTTGCTGTGCCATATGCAATGACTTTTTAAAATCATATATTAATAATATTATAAAAGGTATTAAACTTAAGTAAAACATTCTATCACTTCCTTATTTTATAAAATTTTCTATAATACTTATTGTTTGATTTAATCTTTCTAAATAAGCATAATGTGTACAATTTTCATATATTATTAATCCACAATCATCTATTAATCTTTCATATTCTTTAGTATCCTCATATGAAACTTCACTATCATTATCTCCATATATAAGAATTGTAGGTACTTTTATTTTTATAGCATCCAAACTTAAATCTTCCTTAACTGTTTTTACTAATACTTTTTTCATAATAGGACTTGCAGCTTTATAATCACGAGAACCCATATGATTTTTAGCCCAAGTTTCTAATTTATTTATTACTGGAACCTTCTTTAAAAACTTTAATATTTTTGTTTTCATTCCATTATTATCATGTCCTCTTAAAGCTGGGGATAAAAGTATTAATTTATCTACTTTATTTCTAGATGCAAATTTAACAGAAATTCTTCCACCAAATGAATGACCTACTAATATAGGTTTTTCTATATTTAATTTTTTTAATAGTTCTTCTATTATTTTAGTATATCCATCTACACCTATAGCATCTTTTGGTTCATCACTGTATCCAAAACCTGGTAAATCAACAATAATTATCCTATATTTATTTTTAAAAGGCTCACCTATCATTTGCATCATTTCAATATTTTGACCCCAACCATGAAGTAAAACTATTGCTTTTGCATCTTTAATGCCATAATCTAAATAATTTATATTTATACCACCAATATTCAATATAATCACCCACTTCTATTATGGATAAATAATCCAAACATATTATAACATTTTTTAATATAAAATAAAACAAAATAAGACTTTTCTTATTCTGCTTTACTATTATTTAAGAATTTAATAAAAGTATCTGCAACTTTTATTTACATTTTATGTAAATATATTTTACAAATACTTTATATTTTATTTTTCTTCATCTTTAGATTTACAGTATTTTTTATATTTTCTATAAGATAAACAACTACTCATAACAACATCAGTTATATCATAACTATTATCATTATCCACATAAATTATTTCATAATTATTTGCTAATATACTATAGCACCTATCTTTATCAACAAGAGCATATTCATACTCATAAGGCTTTCCATAAAAACATCCCTTACCATGTTTATCCATTATATCTACATTATTAAAATCTATATATATATCATTTTCTGCCAAAACATTTTCAAGCTCTTCAAGATCATGAAGTGCACTACTTTTAATCAAAAAATCCATGTATGATTTAAACGCTACTATTGATATCACGCCAACAGTTGCCATACCCGTATAATTAAAAATTCTACTATCCTGACAAATCTGTTCTAATAAAATATTTCCAATATATAAAGTTCCAGATGCTAAAATTAGTTTAAAATCTAATTTAATTTTATCATCATTAGCTTTAATTATACTTTCTTTTAAAATATCATCACAATATAATTTATACTTTTTCATAAAACCCCTCCAAAAAGTAGCTATATAATACTAAAATTAAGAATAATTGTCAATAAATTACTTATGTTTTGTTAATCCTCTATTTATAATTTCAGTTATATCACTTTCTTTACTAATTTCTTTATCAGTAGCTGTAAGATGATAATATTTTATTTCATCAGAATTTTTATCATCTTCATATATATAATGACTATTACCATCTTTATCACTATATTCTATTATTCCATCATCCCATAAAGTACTTTTTTCTAAAGCATCCAAAGACAAATCATATCCATATAAAATTAATTCATTTGCTACATTTTTTAAATTTTCTTTGCTTTCTTCATAATAAGGTTTATTATTTTTTTTAATTTTATAATTAGAATAAGCTAAAATACCAGATAATAGTGAAACTATAACTGAAAATTTTAAAGAGTTTTCATCTCCTACCAAAGCTTGTGCAGCAACAGCACTTCCTAAAGTATATGCTGATAAATTCCTTATTTTTTCTACCTTTCGATCAATATATAATTCATATATATCATCAGATAAACTTCTCATAACACCACTTCTTTCATTATTTATTTACCATCTTTAATAGTTTTACTACTTTATTAATATATATTAGTTTTAAAAATATTAATAATTTTTTTATATAAGTATATTACCATACAATTTAAATAAATCAACATTTTTTAGTAAAAAAAGAATAATATTTCTATTATCCTTTTACTACTATATTTACTATTTTATTTTTAATTACTATTACTTTAACTATTTCTTTAGCATCAATATGTTTTTTAACATTTAAATTATTTAAAGCTTTTTCTTTAATAACATCTTCAGTATCATCAATATTTATAGTAATAGTTCCTCTTAACTTACCATTTACTTGCACTGCTATATCAAATGTAGTTTCTACTAATTTTGATTCATCATATACTGGCCAAGATTCATATGCAATAGTATTATTATGATTTAATACTTTATTCCATAATTCTTCAGTAATATGTGGACAAATTGGATTTAATAATTTTACAAATCCTTCAGCATATTCTATAGGAAAAATATCTTCTTTATATACAGCATTTACAAATACCATTAAATAGCTTATTGCAGTATTAAATGATAATTTTTCATAATCATTTGTTACATTTTTAACAGTTTCGTGATAAATCTTTTCTAAAGCTTTATTTTCCTTATTACATATCTTATTTTCCTCTGTAAATAATCTATATACTCTATCTAAGAATTTTTTAGCACCTATAACACCTGATGTACTCCATGGTTTAGAAGCCTCTAAAGGCCCCATAAACATTTCATAAAGTCTTAATGTATCTGCTCCATATTTATTTACTATATCGCTTGGATTAATTACAAATTCTGGGAAACGTTTACCCATTTTTATACCATTTTCACCCAATATCATACCTTGATGAACTAACCTTTTAAATGGTTCTTTAACAGGTGATAATCCTTTATCATAAAGATAATTATTCCATATTCTAGAATACATTAAATGACCAACAGCATGTTCTGGTCCACCAATATATAAATCTACCGGCATCCAGTGTTTTAATAATTCATAATTTGCAAACTCTTTATCATTATGAGGATCAATGTATCTTAAGTAATACCAAGATGAACCAGCAGAACCTGGCATAGTAGAAGTTTCTCGAATACCTTTAATACCATTTTTATTATATTCTTTCCATTCTTTAGCATTTTCTAAAGGTGCCTTACCATCGTGTCCTTTATAATCAGAAAGCTTAGGTAATACAAGTGGAAGTTCATCATCAGAAAGTAAATACTCTTTTCCATTTTCCATATGAACTATAGGTACTGGTTCACCCCAATATCTTTGCCTTGCAAAAATCCATTCTCTAAATCTATAATTTGTTTTTTCTCTTGCAATACCCATTTTTATTAACTTCTCAGTTATAGCCTTTTTAGCTTCTTCAACAGTAAGTCCATTAAATTCCTCAGAATTAATAAGTTTGCATCCCTTACCTAAATAATCAGTTTTTTCAAAAGCACACTTAGATACATCAGCTCCATCTATTACCTGAATCATTTCTATATTATGTTCTATAGCATATTCAAAATCCCTTTGATCATGACTTGGAACTGCCATAACCGCACCAGTTCCATAATTTCCTAATACAAAATCACCTAAATATATTGGAACTTTTTTACCATTAACTGGATTGATAGCTTCAACACCTTTAACTAAACATCCAGACTTACCTTTGTTAAGCTCAGTTCTATCCATATCAGATTTCTTTAAAGTTTCTTCTATATAAGCATTAACTTCATCTTTATTTTCTATTCTTGGCATCAATTCTTTAACTAAATTTCCATCCGGTGCTAAAACCATAAATGTAATCCCATATATTGTTTCAATACAAGTTGTATAAATGCTAAACTTACCTCCACCAGATATATCAAAATCAACTTCAACTCCAGTTGACTTACCTATCCAATTTCTTTGCATTTCCTTAGTAGAACTAGGCCAATTTATTTCATTTAATCCATCTAATAATTTATCAGCAAATTTTACTTGATCAATACATAATTGTTTCATATTTTTTCTAATAACTGGATATCCACCACGTTCTGATTTACCATCAATTACTTCATCATTAGATAAAACAGTTCCTAACTCTTCACACCAATTAACAGGCATATTTATATATTTTGCATAACCATCTTTATATAATTCTTTAAATATCCATTGTGTCCATTTATAATATTTTGGATCCGATGTAGATATTACTCTATCCCAATCATAGTCAAAACCTAATTCTTTTAATTGACTAGTAAAATATTCAATGTTTTTTTCAGTAAATCCACTTGGATGGTTACCAGTTTGTACAGCATATTGTTCTGCTGGAAGACCAAATGAATCATATCCTATAGGATGAAGTACATTATAACCTTGCATTCTTTTCATACGAGATATTATATCAGTTGCGGTATACCCTTCAGGATGTCCTGCATGAAGTCCTACTCCTGATGGATAAGGAAACATATCAAGTGCATAAAACTTAGGTTTTGAAAAATCCCATACATCAGTTTTAAAAGTTTTATTATCACTCCAATATTTTTGCCATTTTTTTTCTATTTCTTTAAAATTATATTCCATAATTACTCACTCTCCTTAATATAATAAATTGCAACTAAATGATATACTCCTGCAAAAAGAGGAAATACTAATAAAAAAGCTACAAATAATCTTATGTATATATTATCTATAAATGATGTTACACAAAATAATACTGATATAATAAAAGAATCACAAATCATTAACTTTTTATATATTTCTTTTACACCTATTTTTATAACATCTAATTTATACTTATATATTAAATATTTAATATTAGTAGGCATCATACTTCTATTTATCTTTTTATTTTTAATTTTCCTATAATAAATTATATAGTCTAAAATATATGTAACAATAAATACAATTAAAAATATTAATACTTTTTCAGCTATCTCAACCATAATTTCTCCTTTAAAAAAAGTTCATCCTATCTAAAAGGATGAACTTACATGTCCACGGTACCACCTTAATTCATATCATTTGATATGCACTTAAATCTTTTAACGCAAGAATACGTACTATGTTACTTAATTTCACATAATAACTTAGAAGCTAGTTCAGTTAAATTCTTTGTTTATTTACACCAACCATAAACTCTCTTTAAAAGATTAAATAACCTAATACTCTTCCTCACAGCTTTAACACTAATAGTATAATATATTTAATTAATTATTTCAAGAAGCAAATATCTCAAACAGTAAAATAGAATGAATTTTCTTCGCAATAATTTTTTGTTATAATTATTAT
>CAYOAY010000007.1:0-24251 GCA_964402155.1 uncultured Muribaculaceae bacterium
TTTAATATTTAAATCCATATTTAACTAATTTATCTAATGTTATAGGTCCTGTACATCCATCTGCAGTAAGTCCTGTTCTTCTTTGAAACTCTTTAATAGATTTAATTAAATTTTCTCCATATAAGTTTCCTAAAGCTTTCTTACTTGTATATGATGGAAATGTTTTATACATAAATGATGCTATTTTACCTACATTAGTTGAATTATCTCCACGTTTGAAATATCCTCTCGAAGGCAAGAAAGAATTCTTTTTAGGTGTTTCTACTGTTGTCGAACCATTATTTATTTTATTGGCTTCATCAGCTATATATTGCATTTTACTTCTTAAATAGTTTCCAGGACATATTGTTGCAGTATATATGCTATGCCATGTTAGATTTTTACCTGGTACTAAAGTTCCTAAACCATTTCTTTTAGCAATATCAGCAACTAATTTAATTAATGAATCTAAAGCCTTATCTGATACTGTCCAATCTCCACCTTTTGCATTATTAGAAGTTTCAATTGAAACAGCTCTACAATTTGATTTCCAATTAGAATTACACCAAGCAGTATCATTTTCATCTACATAAGAACCAATTATCCCATCATTACCTATTCCATAATGAGATGAACCTTTTCTACCTACTTTTTGCCATATAGCACCACATTGTACAGCAGATAATACCCCTGCCATATGATGAATTGTTATTTCACTTATTTTAGTATTTCTACCTTTAGTATAATTCCCAGAATATGCTAGAACTGATACAGTAGCTAAATTACTCTTGCTCATCTTCTTCACCCTTTCCTGCTTCTAAATCTATTTCTTCTATTTCTTTTAATTCTTCTTCTGTTAGTTCAATTATATCTTTCATAATTCTATTCTCCTTTTATTTTTGATTTTGCTTTATCACCTAGTAAATAAGTCGATATTACCGCAATTACTACAGATATAGTATTTGTTATCTTATCTGCATTAACGTTCCATATTGGGGCTATTCCTATGATTAGAGCATTTATTATTGTTAATGCATTAAGTGTATATTTTGATATTTTCTTCCAATTTATTTTTTTCATAATTTCCTCCATCTAACCCATTTTATCTGGTATTTGTGTTCTTACTATTTTAAATTTTTTAATATCTTCTGCTAATGTATGTATATAATCATCCCCACCCAAATCTTCATAGGCATTAAGTTGATTAATCCAATTTTTATATATATAATCTGGTATTTCTCTTATATCACAGTATTTAAAATACATTTTTGTTAAATTTGTTTGAAGTATAATTTTTAGTGCTTCGTCTTGCCTTTTTGTAAATAAACTCATAATCTTTTTTATTGGATTTATTTTTATTGGAGCTATTTCTATTCCAAATAGTGCAAGTATACCTATTATTACACCCCATTGATTAATAAATTCATTCATCTTCTACCTCTCTTTTTATAAATTTCATTATTATCACTCCTTGTATATTTCATTTTCATCTATTTCCATTTTCCAATCGCTATATAAGAAACTGTACCCGTATCTGTTATAGATGTTGGTCTTGAGATAGCAAAACTAGAAATTCCACTTGTTGTTGTTATGCATTTATGAATAGTAAAAGATGTGCCTGAACAAGGAACTGCTACACAGTCTGGATTTTCTATGAATTGTACAGGGAAAGTTACTAGGTTACTATAATCCTGCGTATATAATGAACCCCAAGTACTCATTTTTGAGCTATTCATAGAAAAATTAAATTTTCCTCTACAAATTAAAGTGCCATCATAAAATTTAATATAATTATTACCCGATTCAACTACTTGTTTGCCTTCTATTTGTAAAGCACCACCCTCATCAACATCATATTTACCCTTTATTCCAACGCCATTTTTATGGAAGGCTATATTAGGTGTTCCAGAGCCAAATTTATCAGTAAATGTAACAGTTGATAATTCATCTTTTACTATTACTTCTATTTGATAAGAATTAGATACGTTAAATCCTTTCGTTTCAGTATCTCCTTCAACTAAACCATTAAATGAAAAACTTGAGCCACTAACGTTTACTGTTATCTGTTTTTCTGTCCAATCATCACTTGAATTAGCTACTTTAAATCTAAATTTTGCTGATTTAATCGAATTATTTACTTCACCAAAATTTTTGACATCAATTGTTCCATTAAAACTTAATGTTACACTTTCAGATACACCATTATTTCTACCAATTGAAATATTACCTTTAGTTAAAGGAGTATAATCTATTACTTGATTAGCTAGTTTTTGGACTTGAGTTGAATTATTACGACTATCAGTTGCATATACAGTAAATGTTCCGTTAGGTACAGCTGATATAGTGCCATTAACAGCAGAATTATCACTGTAAAGTATATCCGTTGATTTATCACCACATGTAAACCTGTATTTGCTCATTGTAGCTTCTTTTTTAGCAACAGCTTTACTTGCAACTGGTATTGTTGCTTTTACATTTGAATAACCTTTAATTACATTTTGATTATTGCCAGTTAAGGCTATAGTAGTAGGATTTATATCTTCAAAAGTAAAGTTACTAAATGTAGGATTAGCATTTACAAGTGTCATTGTTTTATCTTGCCAAGACCATAATGACTCTGTTGTTCCACTAGTGCAAGTTGCTATTACCTCTCTAACTACCATTGAGTTACCAGTACATTTTTGCCTTAGTAATTTTCTTTCATCATCTGTTAAAGTAAATGTATAACTTCCAGTATTTGGAATATTATCTCTTCTTATATTAGTACTTGCAAATTCTAATCTTGCATTTATTCTAAAACCACCAGGATTTGTATATTTTATTGTAGGATTACCCTCATCAGTAAAGTCAGTAGCACTTGTAATAGTTGCTTGTCTTGGTATATATGTTAAAGCTGTCCAAGAAGTTGATATTGATGTACTTGCAGGAACAGCACTTGCAGTTGATACTTTTTGCCATGAAGCATATGCATAGCCTGACAAGTTACCATCAGAATTATGTTCTACATTTATAGTTCCTGAAGCTGTTGCAGAAGCTCCACTATCATATAAATCTTGTACAGCAACTTCTGCTACAAATACATCTGTATTATTTTTATTATCATGCCAATATACTTTTAGCATGTTGTTTTGTGATGTATCAAACCTACCAGTTCCTCTTGCTATTGTTGCACTTACAGTTATGTTAGAAGTATTACTTGATACATTAGTACTATTTTCATTAAATGAAGTTGATAATGTAAACGTTCCATTATAACTATTTTTTAATGTTGTACTATTACTTGCGTTTGCCATATTATCACCGTCCTATATCTTAGTTATCCAGGTTTGGCCATCAACCTCTTGGAATAATAATCCTGTTATTTCTGCTTTTTCCGTTATTTTAGCTTCATTTGTTTCCATACCTTTATCAGTAAATTTAGTTTTGATGTTATCATTCTTATCTAACACTCTTATACCATCATAATCAGCTTTAAATTTAACGTTTTCATCTGCTGATGACGTTATTGTTATACCTTTTGAAATATTAACTGTATCTGTTGTAGTTTCATTTTGGTTTTGTGAATATGCTAATTTTACACTACCTTTATTACACATCAAATCATATACTTCTACTCCGTTATTTGTATCACACTTGAATACAATCTTTATATGACCATTAGTAACATTAATAGGTTGAATTTTATATTCTCCTGTTGTATTATCTTTTTCACCAGTATAAAACTGTTTGACATTTAAACTATCAAGCTCATATTCTATATCATTAATAATTACACTAGCATTAGCTAATTCTATTAATTTCTTATAATAAAAACTTATTGAATAATTACCATTAGGTACTTCTTGTTCTTGACTTAAAGTTCCATTTTGAAGCATCATTGAAGTTCTGCTAGAAGCATTTTCATTTGAGCTTCTTATTACATCACCATCCCAATACTCATATCCTTCTATTCTTTCTTGTACTATAGAAGTTTCTAATAATTGAAGATGGGAAAAACCTGATGTTAAAGCATCTGTATCTATAGGGTCAACATCTATAGCATAAGTTGAAATACTTCCACCTTCTGTGCCTGCACATTCAGCATATATAAATACTTTTTTTGTTGTGCTTTCAAAAGATATATCAAATGTACCCTCCTCTAGTAGGTGTTTAATTATTTTTCCATTTGAATCTTTTTGAATATTATTGTTAGCATCTAATTCAAGTAAATATGAAGTATATGTACTCCAACCATCTGTCAAAAAACTAAGATTAGGAACAATTATTTGATATGTAGCATTTTGTTTTATTGGTGTAAATGTTCCATTAGATTCATCTTGCCTTCCATACGAAGTTACATGATTATAAGAAGGTAAAATATCACTTAACAAATTACTTTGACTTGTCCAATTAGGCCATATTTCTATAAAACTAGCATTGCTATATACATTTTTTGTTTCTTTTATTTCGGACTGTTTAGTTTCTTTAGCAAATAAACTTGTATTTCTGAATATGTTATTTCCCCCAGCCTCACTAAAGGTATTTGTTATTCCTGTTTCAGATGTTTGTACTAGTTCATCTATGTTTGTCTTAGTATAATAATTATTATTTAGATCATCTGACATTTCAGTTGTTTTTTTGGTAATTGCTTTTATTTCACCATCTAATTTATTTGTTGTAATCTCAGTTTTATCAATTCTTTCTTCTATTGATTCAGAGTAAACATAATTAGTATTAGTTTCATCAAGTTCTACAGCTTTAAATTGACTTGTATAATTTCTTTCATCAGTATAATCTCCACCTAAAAACGTTAATACATGATGCATTATATAACTTTCTTTTTGGTTTCTATATAAATCCGGATAACTAATTTTATTACCTACTTTTGCATTCAAAAATCCCACTGTTTTCATATTAAAAACAATATATTTAAATCCATTAACTTGATTATATATAGGTACTATCATTCCTTTTCTATCTAAATCTAAAATATCATTACTATCAATTCTAATTTCTTTAACATCATCTGGTTCTGTTTCAGGATATATAACATTATCTTCAACATCTCCACGACCTAAAACAACCATATTCACTTGTTTAATTGATTCATCTTCTGTTGTTAAATCAAACCAATCTTTAACTTCTACCAATTCATTATTAAACCAATTAAAATATAATTTATCATCATAATCAATAATAGCCCAGCAAGAGCTTGCTTGAGCTATCATCTTTATAACATCTTTATAAGTTGCTCCTTTTTTGATATATGGTTCTGAATTCAATATATAATCACTATTAGGAAAATCAGAATCATCATAATCTATTGATAATTCATTACAAATTGCATTTTTCCAAGCCTTTAAAGACATTGGAAATAAAAATTTACTATTATCATAACTTGTTTCAAATTTTTGAGTTAAGTCAAAACAACTTAATTTAATTTTTATTTCTTCTTGAACCGGACTTATATCATCAACATAAAAAGTACCTTTATATGTGCTTATATAGGTACCTTTTAAATTTGAATATTTATTGTTTGGATTCAAAAGCTCAATAGTAGCAGTATTCTTTTGAAAAGAACCAATTACTTTTTTTCATCAATACAACTTTTTTCTATTTCAAAAGATAATATATCTCTATCTAACACATTATCTATCATGATATACTCTCATATGACACTATTTCTAAATCAAAAGGTTGATAAACTATATTATCTGTATTATTATCTTTTGGATATTTATAAACAGGAGGATTAGGTTTTTTTACATAAACTTCTATTTGTATAAAAGCATCTTCATATTTTTCAAAATATGATAAATATAAATGAACTGGTCTTATTATTTTAAAAAGAGGCTTTAATTGTCCTTGACTAAGCCTCTTTAATATAGGGATTTTTATATTAGGAACTTCTCCAGCACGAACTCTATAGAGATATGCTGTTAGCTTTCCTCTATTTGCTTCTGATTCTAAATCATCTAAATTAGGTTCAGGTAATGATACCCATTCCCACGGAATATCAAAATAATCATTTGGATTATCATAACTAATTAATCTTATATTTTGCACTATATCACCTCTTAATTTACAAAGTATTTTTTGCCATTTTGTTGTTCTTTTAGTCTAATCCCTTCAAAAGAAAGTTGTCCAAATTGTTTTTTATCACATTCTAAAATTGCTTTCAAATTCAAAATAAATTCTCTATTATTATTTCCAGATTCTTCTCTTACAATTTGTCTAATAAGACCTTCTGGTGCTTCTAAGTTTCTACCATTTTTTTGGTCTCCTAACATAGCTAAAAATTTAGCATTAGGCGGTATTACAGCACCTTGAGCTAACATAGGGATTTTTGGAACTGTTAAAGGATTCTGTTTCCAAAAGCTTTTAAATGGTGATACACCTAAAATATTTACATCTCTAACCTTATTTAACATAGTATTAATTGCTTTAAATGGTACAGATATAACTTTATTAATACCACCTATTATGCCATTAACAACAGTTTTAAATACATTAGCTATTCCTTCTTTTATACCATCAAATATTTTGCCACCAGTTGAAAATACATTTTTAACTGCTTCCCAAGCTTTAGAAAATTTATCTTTAAACCAATCTGGAATATTTTTAAATACATTTTTTATGATAGTTACAGCTTTAGTAAAGTATTCTTTTATTTTTTCTAAATTAAATCCTTGTTTTAATCCTTCAACTAAGAATCCTCCTATTTCTGCCATAACTGTCGATGGCGAATGAATTCCAAACATATCCTTAATTCCATTTACTATTGGATCAATAAGATTTTCTTTTAACCATTTACCTATGTTTTTCATACCATCCCAGATACCCATTAATAAACCATCAATAAAATCTCCACCAGCATCATCAACATATGGTTTGAAATAATCAACCATGTCTCCAATAGCATCAACAATTAATTCACCAATAGTTATACCAATTCCTACCAAAGCAAGACTAATAGCAACTATTACATCTGCAATTATTCCAAACCAATCTATATTTATAAACCAATCATAAATTGCATCCCCAATAGCTCTCCAATCCACTGTTTTTATTGCTTGTATAAGTGAACTAAATAATCCTCTAACAAAATCAGACATAGTTTTCCCTAATTTTGACCAATCTATGTTTTTTATAAAACCATTTATACCATTTCCAATTGCGTTTCCAAAAACTTCCCAATTAAATGTTTCCACAAAATTATAACAAAATTCTATTATTGTATTTATTCCTTCTGCAAGAGTCTTTCCAATTAAAAACCAGTCAATATTTTCTATACTTCCATTTAAAAATTCTGCTATTGATACACCAATTTTTGAAACTTTTTCTTTTATTTTATTCCAATCAATATTTTCTAATGCTGAATTTATTTTTTCAGCTATTATTTTACCTATTTCATAAAATTGTCCTTCTGATATTAATTCTTTTATTTTATTTAAAAATTCAAGTAATTTACCACTTTGTTCTATTTGACCGCTAAAATCTATATTATCTTGTCCACTTCCATTAGAATCACTGCTAGAATCACTTATAACTTCTAATTTATCAAAACTAGCTAAATTACCTGATGCTTTCTTAGCACTACTTCCAGCTTTATCATATGCTTTAGCTTGTCCATATAAAGCAGATGCATTTTTCTTTGATTGCTCTGCAGTTTGTCCAAATAATCCAGATACAAAACTTGCTATAGTTCCTGTAATACTAGATAAAGCAGACATTAAAGTATTTATTGCTGGTAATACATAATTATATATAGGTGCAAAAGCTGTTAATAAATTAGCTTTAATTTGATTTAAACTTGATGAAAATTGATTATTAGACTTAAGTAAATTACCAAAACCACTAGCTAAATTTCTTAAACCTTTACTTAACACATTAAATATTAATGCACTAGCTACCAATCCACTTATTCTCTTACCAAAACGAGTTACTTTTTTATTTAAATCTGAAATTTTATCTGAAACTGATGATTTTAATTTACTTGATAATGAATTTAATTTTCCATTTATACTATCAAAAAAACTTAATATATTTCCATTCTGATTAAATGTTTGATTTAATTCATCTTTTAACCTATTAGCTTTGTCTTTAGAAGTTTGGAGTTTTGATTCCATAATATTTAAATTATTACTTAATTCCATAGCTTCTTGGGAAGATTCTGGATTCATTTTTATTTGCTTTATAGAATTTTCTAAAGAAGAAGCTTTATTTTGTAAATTTATTAAATTATCACCAGCTATTAAACTTTCATTTTCTAAATTTAAAAGCATATTTTGAGTATTGTTTATTCTTGATGAATCTCCTGAACTTTTAGCAAAATTAAATTCTAACTCTGCACCTGATATTTTTTCAGCAAACGAATCATACTTTTCTTTAGCTAAATCACATTCTTTTGTTATCTTTTTCAATTCTGTTTCCATCTTCTTTAAAGATGTTGGCATAATTTCGCCAGACTTAATATCATCAAGTTTTGTTTTTAATTTATCTATTTGAGCTTGTTGAGTTTTTATTACATCAACTTGCTTATTATATTGTTCTATTAATTTTTTGCTAGCTTTAGATATTTCACTAAACCCCTTTTTCACTCCAGTATTATCTATTTTAGTGTGTATAACTAGCTTTCCATTAGTTGCGCATTAGCATCCCCTCCGTTCAATAATTGCATAAATTCACTTTCTTCATCTTCTTCGGAAGAATAATCTAAATCTACTATTTCTCTCATCTCTATCCAAACTTTTTTATCATAGCTATCAAGTTTACCATTGTTTTTTTTGTATCTTAAAGAAGTTATATAACTAAAAGTACAATCTTTATCAACATCCATAAAAAGAAAAACAAATTTCCACCAATGTAAATACTCAATACTCTCTAGATCAATATTGTGTGTTTGATTCATTGCTGAATATATATATTTAGAATCTTTATTGAAACTATAAGTTCTTTTATTTGGTTTAGACATTGAAAATTCTTCTCCATAGTTTAAAAATAAAATTGCTTTTTCTATGGCAAGTTCAAAATTATCAGGAATTTTTTTATATAATAAATTAAGCATTATATAATATTGTTCATCTATTGTTAATTCTTCATCTTCAAAAGCTAATATAATCTTTAAACAATTTCTATAATCTGTATTAATCTCATAATCAATATTATCAATTCTAATTTTAGTAGGAAATTTATTTAATAAAGCATTCATTACAATACATCTTCTTTATTATTTAAATATGTATTTACTTTATTAGCACGTTCTTTTTTAAAGTATGGTGTTGCCCATTGTACTAATTCTATATAAGGTTCTATAGAACTACTTACCTTCATAAATGTTTCACTAACATTTCCAAATACTTCATCAGTTATTTTTTTTATTTGGTTTTCTAATCCTAAATAATTATCTATTTTAGTTTCTAATCTATCAAAACTATCTTTGTATACAGATAATTCTTCTATATTTTCTAAATCTTTATCTGGTAAATTTTCTATATCTCCTATTTTTTTATCTTTTTTATGATAATCTTCTATTAGTTTTATTAAGGTTAAAAATGATTTATATACCTTAGCATCTTTAGGGTCAAAACTAACTTTTCCTATTATTTCATCATTTTCATCAAGTATCTCTTCTGTAATTTTAGTATTTTTTAGTTTAAGTTTCATTATTTATTTCTCCTTTAATCAGTAAAGAGAGCTTAAAGCTCTCTTATTCTTCTGTTGTTGTTGTTTCAGTAAACTTTTTAGTTGTTGGATTAAATGTTCCATGAGTTTTGGCACCACACCAATTAATATCAAATGGAGTTCCAACACCTTTAGTATCTCCACCCCAAGATTTCAAATCAATAGCACCTTTTTGTTTAAAAGCTGCAAATTCTCCATCTTTTATTTTATCTTCAGTAAATACTTCTACAAATTCTTCTACTACATCATCTAATTCTTTATCATATTTATAAATTTCATATAATTTATTAGCAATTTTACTATCCCTTCTAAATTTAAAAGGATCAACAGTAGTAGTTTGAGGTGCTTTAGTTACTTCTGTTTCAGTTTCTCCAAGAACATTATTTTTTGATTCTACTTCGTTATTTAAAGTACGTGATAATTCATCATTATCTTTTCCTAGTGCTTCATATTCTTCTGTTTCTGATTCACCAACATTCATAAAAAGTATAGCACTCTCTCTTTTTGCCTTACCAGTACCACTAATTGCAAATGTTTGAATATCTAATTTTAACATTATATCTTACCTTCTTTCTCATATGTAAATAAACAACTTATCCTGTAAATTGCTTCATCAGAATTTGTTGCATAAATAAAACCATTAGTAATAGCACCAATGGTTAAAGGTTCTATGCCCTTTATTTTTGGGAAATCTCCCTTTGAATTTTTTTCTTCTAACCAATCTCTAAAATTCTCAAAAAATATTGAATTATCTACATTATTTTTTATTTCTTCATTCCAATAAAATTTAGCATCAAAATTAAATAAAAATTGCATTTCATCATTTCCATATATTCTTTCTTCTAGAACAGGATTATATCCTGAACTTTCACTTACTGAATAAGCATTTATTTTATCTACTAAATAATCAACATTAACCTTAGCAAATTCATCTAAATATGGACATTCTGAAATATAATTTCTTATTTTTTCAATCATGACTTATTCATCTCCTTTTGAGCCTCTTTTAAAATATCATTAAAATTATTAGTTACAGTTCTTTCAACAAAATGTGAACCTCTGTCTGCTCCACCATGATAATTTAATTTTCTATCACTAGGTATTTTTTTTGTTTTAGGCCTAGACCAAAATCTACCACTAATAGAATCATGAAATGCTCCTTTGCCAGTTATTGGGTCAACATACAAAATACCTTCATTCATATAATGTGCATAAGGTGTTTCTACTGTTATTAAACCACTTTTAGGATTTTTAGTATTAGACATCATCATGCCACTATCTAAAGGCATTTTTAATTTCATATAATGCATAAAAGAAGCATCAACAACTTTTTGCACTCTTCCATTATCTTCTAATCCAAATCCTTTTAATAATTCTTTTTGACTAGGTAAAAATGCTTCTATTTCAAATTTCATTATTCACCACTTACCTCAAAATGTCTCATATCTAAAGAGCCATAATCTTTAACTGATATTTTAGTTATTTTCATAACATCATCATAATTACTTTTAAGCTTAGATAATGTATCTACTTTATCAATTAATCCTTTAACAATGTAATCATCATTCTGTAATGTCCATCCAATACCATTTGCTTTAAATTCTTTTGGACTATGATAGTCCTGCTCTGACATTAAAATTCTAACTATTACACCATCACTTTTAACTAATTCCGTATTACTTATCACAATGCCTTCATTAGAACACCAAAAACCTTTTATATGATTTATTTTATATTCATCAGTTTTAGTTTTTTTATTAAACCATTTATTAATAATAGTTATATCTTTATCAAACACTAATAACTCCAGAATATAATAAACCAGTAAAAAACAAATAATCTTCTAATTCATTTTCTATCAAATTATTTATATATTCATCAGAACATAATTTTTCTAAATCAGAAATAGAGATATTACTAATATTTCTACTATAATCACCTACTTTTTCACTAGAAATAATCACTTCTGAACCATTTGATATATTTTTTAATCTTTCTTTATTTAAAAACTGGTTATATAAAATATCCGCTACAGAGCAAGTAGCATTTTTGACTTGTATTTCAAACATATCAATATTGTTATTATTTAAAATACGATTTCTTACTTTGTTACTTGCTTTAGTAGCGTATTTATTAAATTCTTGTTGAGGGATTAAATTCCCATTATAGGTATTTATATAGTAATCAAAACTAATATAATTACTCATTATCATCCCTCTTTTCTATTACTCAGTAACTTCTTCACCTAATTTTAATTGTACACCAAGTGCATTAGTTACCATTAATCCACCAACTTGACGGCCTTGTAAAGCACTAGCTCCTATGTGTTTGCCATCTTTAAGGTCATTAATAGTTGGTTCAACTGCCCAGTCTTCATATTTTTGGCAGAATCTCTTATCATAAATAACAAATTCAACTCTTCTTTTTTTGTCTGTTGTTACTTCACCTAGCAAATAATTTGGTTTTACTGGAACACCATTAATTTTACCTATAACACCTTCACGAACTAATTCTTCACCTAAAGTACCAGATGTATTAGCAAATTTATCATCAGTTAATAGTAATAGCTCTGTATCAGCATCAACAACAATTCTCATTGAGTTTACTTTCATATTACGTTTTTTCATATTTGATACTTCTTTAGCTATTTTTTCATATACATCAGTTTTAGTTAAAGCTGTTGTATCAGCACTAACAGTACCTGTTTTTAAAGCATCAATAGCAAAACCTTCCTTTTTCATACCAAAAGAATAACCAGCACTTTCAATTCTTTGAGCTCTTATGTTATCTGGAACTGCTTCTGCTTCATATCCATCAATTAATTCATTACATGCATAATTCTTATCAATAGGAAGAACTAAATAATCTGTTGCTGATTGTTTTAAAGAAATACCATTTAAAATATCATAATCAGATAATTCTACCTCTCCATTTCTTGTAGGAACATTAATTTGTCCTGTTGCGCCATTAACTTCATAATCAGTTGAAAAATCTTCATAAATATTCATCTCGCTTCTAGCGATTGTTAATACTTCATTAGCGTATGTTTCTTTACGTTTATGAGTACCATTTGTAGCAATTGCATTTGCCATTTTTAATCATCCTTCTTTCTTTTATTTAAATAATTCTGGGTGTTTTTCTTTTAATATTGCAGTTACACCACTTTCTGCTATTGTTTTAATTTTAGTTACTGGAATACCTGTATCTGCAGGTTCAGAACTTTCTTTTGAAATTAAGAACTGAGGATTATCTTTTAAGTAATTAGATAAATTTTCTTCAAATTCTCCTTCCATTTCTGAGATTTCACTTAATACAAACTTTTGAAATTTTTTATCAACATCAGCATTTGCAACTACTGATAGATTCTTTAGTTCATTATTTTCTTTTGTTAAAGTTTCTATTAATTTCTCTCTTTCTTGTTGTTTTTCTGTTTCCGTTTTTTTGCTTTCTTGCCACTTTTTGAACTCATCCATTTCCTCTTTTTTAGGAAGTTTAGATTTCAATAAACTATTAACAGCATCTTGATAGTCCTTTTCAGTTTTAAAAGTTTTAAAAACGCCCTCATTTTCTTCTACAGTTTGAGTTACTGTGTTTTCAGTAGATTTTTCTACGTTTTGAACTTTTTCTTGTTCCATATTTTCCCTTTCTTTTAAGCCGTAAGTTAGGCCTCCCATTCTTTATTGTCTTTATGTTGGACATAATAAAAGAACATATTTCTATGCTCTTCGGTGCCTTTCGGCATATAATATTGTCGTGTTCAAAATTTAAACATGCAAATCTATACGACATTATGGTCGGAGCAGTAGGATTTGAACCTACGACCTCTAGTTCCCAAAACTAGCATTCTAACCAAACTGAACTATACTCCGGAATGATTGACATATTTATTAAAATATTGTATATTATATATAGTGAAAGCGGTCCCACCGTTAATCGGAGGGGTCGCTTTTTCTTTTTACTATTTTTATTATTTTTTCATTTCTTTTTATTATTACTTTTTCTAACCAACTAACTTTCTTTAATGAATATAATTTATTCAATCTTGATAATATCTCTTTATCAGTTAATTCTGATTTAGAAACATCAAAAATAAAATTATGAGATTGTTTTTCGTGGTCTTCAATAGCATGAAATAAGATATTATTCCCTTTTCCGTTTATTTCTTTTAAATCCCAATACTCATTATTCCATAAATAATCGGCAGTACTTATTCCCTCTGGATTATTTACTCTAGGTATCATATATATTTCACCACCAAATGTGGTACTTAACCATTCAGCAACTTCTTTTTCTTTATTTGAATAATCTAATATCACATTTTTGCCATCTACCATGTATTTAACTCCATCATGTTCAAAATAATTCATATCTGATACTTTCACATCATAGATGCTTTCTTTTTTCCATATTGATGTTACATCTTCATAATTTTTTATTTTACCAACATATTCTCTTGTAAAATCTCTCTTTAAATTATTATTATCGGTAAATTGTTTATTTCTTAGTTGCCATTCTCTAAACTTTTCTTTGCATTTAGAATAATATTCTTTATCACCATTTGCTTTAAACATTTCAGCTTTTCTTTTCCATTTTCTAATACCTCTTTCAAGATACCTTTGATGTTGTGAAAGTTTATATGCATTTTCACATTCTTCTTTATTAAAACTTTTTAAATCGTTACCTCTAGCATCACCAAAATATGAATCAAAGTAATGTCTACAGTTTATTCCACCTAAACCAGTTATAGAACCATAATCAGTAACCTTAATTAAATCTTGCCTTTTTATAATAGTGCCCTGCCAATCAAAATGTTGTGGTCTACATTCTAAATGTTCAAATATATAAATGTATTCACTTTCAAGCTTATTAGCAACTTCTAAACTAATATTATTAGATAATTGTCTACTTGCAGTTAATACTTCTCTTCTTACAGCACCTTCAATATCATAATTTCTTATACCAACAATATTGCCTTCTTCATCAATAGTTTTATATGTTAAAGTATTTATACCTTTATTACTTAAATCATTAATGGATTCCCTTATTGCTTCTTGGTAAGAATGGGTTCCCATAGAAGTTTTTAAATAAGCTTCTTCTACAACATTTAAATAAGCATCTCTAACGCTTTTTTCTATCTTTGAAGACATTTCTATAAATCTGTTAGAAAGTTCATTATATGCTGTATTTATTATGTTATCTATTGTATAATTATTCATTAATATCATAGGATTTATTTTTAATATTTCATCTTCAAATAATCTAGTTAATTTATCTATATTCACAGTATCTATCCCTATTTTTTTCAAAGCTTTTTTTATTTCTTCATCAGTTTTACCACTATACTTAGATATATAATCTATTACTTCTTGATTAAATAATCCCATTTCTTCTAATTTTTTTATTCGCCAATAATCACTATTTATAAATTCTTCATTAATAGAAAAATGACTTGCTATTTTTATTAACAAATCATTTTCAATTTCTTCATACATTTCTAATAATGGTTTTATTGCTTTTTCTATTTTTTTATCCATATTACATCACTTTATTCTTTTATATCAAATTCACTTCCATCAGATATTTCTTGATTTTGTATTTCTTCGTTCATTTTATTAACATAATCAATTGCTGATTGTTCTTCTAATTTATCAGTTTTCCTAAAATATTCTGCTTTACTTATTAGTTTAGAATTATATTCAGTTAGTGCTTGCTTTCTAATACTATCTGTGTCTTCTATTATACTATCATCTAAGTTTATAGATATTTCTGTATAAGGTATATTTTCCATTTCACATATAGTTGCAATTAAATCATATAAGCAATCATAAATAGCTATTCTATGATGTACCATAGTCCTATATGTATCAGAATTTTCACTTACAACTTCTGTCGCAGTTTTTAAACCGTTTTTATCAAATTGATAAAAATTGTTGCCTAAACCTATACCTGAACTTAAATAATTAAGTTCTGTATTTATTGCATCTACATGAGGTTGAACTCTTAAATCAAAGTTAATATCTTTTATTGGCTGATTATCCATGCCTTTTATAGCAACATATACCTCATCATCAGTATCAAAATAACTGACCATAATAGGCTTACCACTTTCATCTACTCCAGTTACATCTCCTTTTAGTGCTGTCTTATCTATTAATATTCTTCTTTTCCCAGTTACAAATTCTCGGTTAAAACTATCATACTTGATATCTATACTTTTAAATTTATCTAAATGATTTGCTAATATAGAAATCCCCATTGGACTACCTGTATCTAAATTATTAGCTATAGGAAGTTTCCACACTTGAAATCTTGGATGTTCTGTTTTGATTTCTTCAAATTCTTTAACACCAGGATATATAGTATTAAAATCTATTTCATCTCCTAAAATATTTTCATCTTTAGAAACATATAGCTCTTTTAATGTCTTATATATTCCATTTTCATATTCATGATATGTGATTAAATTATAAAACAATTCAGCTTTATCTTGTTTTTCTATACTTCTACTAATAGTAAGAATTCCATTTATATAGTTATTTGAATATTTATAAGGTAATACTATATCTCCATCTATATAATCAATAAGTGTTTTATCATTTTTCTTATATTCAACTGTTGCCATTGTTCCTAAGGCATATTCTTTTTCTAAAAACATTGGAAAATTAACACTAAAAGAATTTTCTTTACTATCTAATACATCAAGTAATTTTTTCGTAGCTTCTTTAGAATCTAATTTTATTTCTACTTTTTCAGACCATTCTAATTTTGAAAAATCTTCACATACTTTCTTTGGCATATTAAGAGTTCTTCTTTCTTTTTCTACAGTTTTGCCATCAGACATTTTAACATTATAAAAATGAAAATCATTTACACTTCCTCTATACCATTCTTTCCATATTGCCATAAAATCATATATATCACCAACTACAACATTAATACCTTTTTTACTCAATGTTTTTTGTATATTATCATATAACTGCATTTTTATCACTCCTTTAATCCTAACTTTCTTAAATTATCTTTAACCCAGTATTGATACATATCACACGTATGATCTGCATAATAATAAGATTGTTCTTTAGAATGTGTATTAAAATATTCTTCCATACTATTTAATTCTTTTTCTTCTTTATCTGGTGTTGGTTTGCCTTTTTCAACACTTTCTTCTTTCCATTGATAGTTTTCAACTTCTTTTTTAAAAATTTGATTATTGTTGTTATTTATAGCTCTGAATTTACCTAAAGATAAAAAGTCAATAGAATAATCTATTAACTCTTCTTTGTTTTTACCTTTATTAACAGGATGAAATACTTTTCCCCAATCTTTATATAATTGGTTTCTTAATGCACCTTCTGCACTGTCTATTGTTTCAACATCTATTCCACATTGCCACTTTTTCAATATATATAACTGAAAATCAAATATATCTTTACTTAACTCACTAGGAGCTTTTTTTACTGCTTTATCATGTGGAGAATAATAATAAATGTCTAATAAGTACCAATATCCATCACTTGCCAAACAAAAACATCCACAAGTAGTTGCAGATGTCTGATGTCCACCATCAACAGAAAAATCTAAATATAAAGGCCTTATCTTATTTTTAATGAAGTAATCCTCTTCTACCCATTCAATGTGTTCAGGGTTATATATCATACCTTCCATTCCAATTACTTCTCCTAAATAAATCCACCTATATCTTTTATTATCATATTGTTTCATTCGTTCAGCTTCATCTATGAACATTTGACCTAACCATTCTTTAGGTACTGTTCTATAATCTGTACTTGATATAAGTACATCATCTCTTTTTGACATGTTTTCACACCATTTATTAATCCAGCTAAATTTATTTTTAGGAGGATTAAAAGAATATAATGCCATAAACCAATCATTATTACCCCTAGTAAATGTTGCTATAATTTGATCTATTTCCTCTGGGTCATCCCATCCAGTAGCTTCTTCAAACCATACTATTTTAATAAGTTTATCTTCATCTATAGTACCCTTAACTGTTTCAAAATCATCACCGCCAGCAAAATAAATTGTATTGCCACTATCAATAAATTTTATTTCCATTGGTGATGTAGTAGATTTGTAATGAATATTTTCTATTAAATTTAATCTCTTACAAGCTCTTTTTATCTCTTTATATACTGACTTTCTTAATTGATTTTGATGTCTTCTTAGTACAACAACAGAACAATTATTTTCTTTTAAGCAATTAAAAACTATTTTTAAAGCAATCATTGATGTTTTTGTACTACCTCTACCACCTTTATATATTTGATGCATTTTATAGCTATTAAACGTTCTTATGAAAGATGGCGCTATTTGACTACTAATTTTCATCTACATCACTTGGTAAATCATTTATTATTTGAACTTTATTAGTATTAGAAGTATTAAATTCTTGTTTATCAGACCAATTATTAAAATTGTTAATAAGATTAAATTTTGCTCCATTAACACCATCTCTATCAAATAATCTTTCTTCAACATATTCTTCAACTTTTTGCTTAGCTTTTCTAACCGTGTCAGAAAATTTTTCATCTTCTTCATATCTTAAAAGTGTTTCCCTTGTTATACCTAAAGCATTAGCTAATCCTGTTATGGTAAAAGGTTTAAATTGATATTTGATAATATTACCTTTATAATCTATTTTTGGTTCATAATACCCTTTATCAGCATTATATTTTAAATCTTCTTTAAAGCATGATTCAAAATAATCATTTATCTTTTTTTGCATTTCTTTACTTTTATTAAATTTCTTGGGCCTCCCCCTTTTTGAATTTGCCATATATTCACCTTCTTTACTATTAATTAAAATATCTTTCTACTATTTCATGAATAACATCATATGAATTACTTATTAAATTGACAGCATCTTCTTCATCATATGATTTGTTTTGATGAGTAATATAGCAACCAATATAACAATGACCTAGTTCATGTATTAATGTTTGCTTTTTTTGTTCTTTGTGTAGATTCTTATCAATATATATTTTTTGTTCATCAAAATAAGTTTGACCATAGTATTTACCATCATCAGGTTCTCCATCATATTTATAATCTATAATATGTTGCCTTATTTCATCTTGAGATAATTCTATAATCTCCCATTCTCTATTATTCATTTTGAATTTCATCATTTGTTACCGCCTGTTCATTGTTGCCTTTATTATTTTTGATTTTTTCAACAAATGCTTTTTTATATTCATTAGAACCTAACAAATATTTTAATCTACCTTTACTTACTTCTATTTCAGTTCCATCTTTAGGAATTATTTTTAATTCTTTGTCTATCACATTATTTTCTTCATAAGTTTTTAATGCTTTAACTTTTATTTTTTCCATTCTTATTCATCTCCTTTAATTGCTTTATTAATTCTACTGGTAATGCTAATGCAATAAAAAACATCACACACATAATTATAAATAATAGTAATTCAACAATTACTAATGCCATATTTTGTATTAACATCATTTATCTAACCTTCTTTCTTTATTGGTTACGGAGAACAGAATCGAACTGTTATTTCTAGTAATGCACTCTAGTAGGCTACCATTACCTCACTCCGTTTTAATTGCATCTTGTTTCAAATTTACAACCGTTACAAGTATTTTTAATACATATTTCTGTCTTTTGATTATTTGAATAAAATTCTATTTCTACATAATCAACTTTATCTTCTATATACTCATGCACTATCTTTTGTATATATTTAACATTATCATTTGGTATTGTGCCTGCCTTTACCATTCCATCTAATATAGATTTAGGTATACAATTATCTAAATCTGCTATTTTAGATTTAATGTGCCATTTAAACACAATTGTTATTGGAAAATGTTTTATTTTCTTGCCTATGAAATGCAACCTTGCTAATTCTGTTTCCTTTTGTTTTATGCTATTTGCGTAACAAGGGTTACTACGTGATGAATTTATTATCTTATTTAAGTTTTCAAACTTATATCTTATTATCATCTTTTTACCCTTTCTATTAAAAAAACCAACATCAAATAAGATGTCAGTTCTATTTTTCCACATTACCATATTAACTCTTAAATAGTGCAATTGGTGTGCAGACTTAATTATTTTTTAAATATTCTGAAGCTTCTTTAATTTCGGAAAGTCTATTATCAGTATAATTTCTATATATATTTATACATTGTCTTCTAGAATAACCTGTTGCTTCTGATATTTTATCCCATGTTAGATATGTTTTTTCTCTTAACTCAATTATTTTAGACTTTAATGGTTCATACTCCCCAATTATTTTTAGTTCTCTTTCTATCCAATTTTCTAATTTTTCTTTTTCTAATAATTTATTACTAAGTTCCTTTGTTATATTTTCTGAATTAATAATATAATTAAAGTTATTATCTATATTTTGAACTCCATCTATTAATTCTTTATCTATTTTAACTGCACCTGGTTGAGTTTTAATAAATTCTAATTCTTTTTTTTCTTCTAAATATTTTATATCATTATCTAATTGTTTTATTTTAATGTTTGCTTCTTTTATTGTCATTAATCCCTCCTGTCCAAAACCCTCTTATATATTGTTTTTAATCTATAAAAAAATAAAAATTTAACATATCTTTGTATCTTCATTATTTTAAAACTTTGTCCTAAACCTATATTTTCAAAACTTTCATCATAAAATATCTTGTAATTACTTGGATTATTGACATAATTAATTCTCCCACTTTTATATGTTACTATATCGCCTTTTCTTATTTCTTTTATACTTTTCATTACTCCTCCTATTTTCTACTATTTTTAATTCATCTACATATATTTTCTTTTGTTTTTTTAATTGTTTTATTTCTTGATCTATTAAATATATTTCATATTTGATTTCTTTATCTTTATCTTTCATTTAATCACTTCCTTAATTTTTCCATAATAGTTTATAAACTATTAAATAAATCAATTCAAAAGGTAATAATAGCAAATCAAAAGTTATGCTTAGTGGAGATAACGATATTATTAGTGTAAAAAGAATTGTTGTACTTATTTTTTCTTCGTGCAATTTATAATATGTACAAGGTGCTTTTTTTAATCTTTTTATACTTTTTTTCACATTTCTAAATAAATATGTAGTTATCATTCTACTCACCCACCTTATAACTTATTTGGTCAAACATTTCTTTTGTTAATATCTGATATATTTTTATATTTTCAATAGGTATGATATAATCCATATTAATTATCATACAATGTTGATTATTTTCAAAAGTTGTAAAACCATCACATCTTACAGGGTTAAAAAAATATACCTCTTTATTATCAATACCTTTTACTTTATTTTCTATTACTAATAAGTTCATATATTCCACCAAATCAATAAGTTTATCACTTGCTTTGATAATATCCTTTGTATAACCCCATTTACTACCTAAACACTCACCATCACTAAATATAGTTTTAGTATCAAAATAAAATTCACTTTTATCATCTGTAAGACTATCTATTTTATTAATAGTTCCTACTTTTGTTCTAAAATACATACCAACTTTTAAATCTCTTAATTCCATTATTTAACCTCCTAACAACTGCCATATCTATAAGATGTAAAACATTCATATTCATGATTCCAAAAGAAACCTAAATCATCTAGTTTTTTTATATCTTCTTCAGTCATATTTTCAATATCACAATTAACACCGAATACATCATGTTCAGCCCATGTTGGATACTTTTCATCGCCAATATACTTTTCAAATATTTTTAATGCTTCTATTAAATCTTTCATTATTTAACCTCCTAATCATCAAAATCAATTTGAAATAATTTTTCAATAACTTTATCACTAAGAACCAATGTACCATCTTCATAATGTTTTAAATATTCTATATACATATCTCTTTTATATTTCATTCTAAATATTGTTTGTATCATCAAAACGATTGCAATAATACCAAGTGTTATTAATGTTATTTCTTGTTTCATTCCTCATCACTCTCCTAAATTTATTTTTATTTCAAATTCTTGATTTGCTTTACTATTCCAAATAATAAGAAGTAGTTTTTTAATTTGTTCTTTATCTTGTATATTCCAAGTATTATTTTTTATAAATTCTTGTGCTTTCCATAATGCATGAAACTGTTGTTCTTCTGTACGCTTATAGTGAATTAAACTATCTCTTAAATCTTTATATGTACATCTATGAATTTTATCTTCATAGACTTCATTACCACATAAAGTACATACCCCAAATATTGTCTTACTCATTTTCTCCTCCAATAATCTCATTGTATTTTGCTAGGATTACTTCTGATTGTGCAATTAACAATCTATATTCCTCTATACTCTTTTTTGCTAAATCAAAATTAATGACTGATTTATTATTAAATACTTCTATTGCATATTTTTTTAAATCTTTTAATCTTTTTATTTCATTTTCCAAATATTTTACAAACTCTTTTTGTTGATTTTTCAAATTATCGTTTTCTTCTTTTTGGTGTTCTTCCCATTGCTTAATTCTAAATACTTCTATTAATTCACTACCATTTGTATAAATTTTTTCATCATCAATAAATGAATATTGTTTTATAAATTCATCTAATGTTTCAGGAAAATTCATTTTTTCAACCATCTTACTCACTCTTGCCCTTTTCTAGTTCGTCCATCATATTTAAAACTCTACCAAAAGTTCCTTTCATAGTGCAATTAAATTCACTATCAGGTTCTTTAGATAATTCATTTATTGCTATTATAGTTTTTTCTATCATTTTCTTTAACTCATTCCAATTATCTTCTAATTTCTTGTACTCTTCTTCTCTGGCACTTATTTGTATTCTTAATTGTTGATTTTCTTGTTGTAATTGTTTAAATTCTATTAATAAAGTAGTGTAAAAATTATCATATAATTGTTCCATATTTTCACATTTATCGTATAAACAATCTTTAGTAGGTATTATTGCAAATTTCATATTATTCCACCTCTTTTAAAATATCTAATACATCAATAGCATTACACACTTCAAGTGTTCCATAATCTTTTGTATATACTTCAAATGATGAGCTTTCTGCATATACAATTGCCTTTTCAATAACTTCATCTTTCTTTTTTAATTGTTGCTCTAACATTTTACATTCACATACTAAATTTGTTATGTGTTCTTGTAAATCTTCTAACATACTCTATCTACTCCTCATTTTCTAATTTATCTAATATACTTCTTAAACTGTTTAAAAGTATTTTAATTTCATTTATAGGACTACTTAAAAAGTCTCTGTTTTCTTCCAACATTTCAGAATATTTGTTGTCTAAATAACTTTCAATATCTTTTAATACTAAATAATCTTTTATTTTTAGCATAATTATTTTTCCTCATCTTCCATAGGCTGTATTTTTAAATATTCTATTTTAGTCATATCTAATCTTGCATTCCAATATGAATACACAAAATCATAATATGTCGGCATTATATCTACACCTTGCAATACTATTAAATCATCTTTTACAAGTATATTCTCTAAATTATGTCCGCCGACTTTTGCTCCGTTTTTCTCTTTATATTCATAAAAATATCTCATAATTATTTCTCCTTTTCTAAATAAGCTTTTAGCATTGGATCTCTATCAGCTAGTGCTCTTAAGCATTGTTTATAATTGTTATAGTAAATTTTTTTCTTTTTATCTGATTTATATAATAAATAAATTAGTATTATGTTATAAATTAATAATATTTTCATGATATCTCCTTTATAAATTTAATTAATCCTCTATAAAAATCCAATTTTGAAATTTTAATATATTCTGTTGCACCTGTTTTCTTTTCATATTCATATTGTTTAATTAATAATTTAGTTAATTCTGTTATCATTTTTCTAACCTATATATTGAAATATCTACTCCATATTTGTCAGATAGTTCTGACAATATAATTTCAACAATATTCCAATCTCCTTTAGCAATACCACATCCATATTTATAAGGTACACAAATAGTTTTATTATTATTTTTACACATGTTTAATAGAGCTTCAAAGCAAACTTTTAAAGAATCATAATCTGTTTCAAAATTCGGTTTTTGAGTAAAGCAATTAGCAATATATTGATTTTGTTTTGCTTGAACAATGCAATAATCATCTTTCAATAGTTCATAGTTATTAGATAGAAAATTACAATAATCTCTATAAAATATTTCTACATTTGGGTAAGTTCTTGCTATTTGATAAGCAAGACCTCCTCCCATTATTCCATCTACATTTACTTGGTGACATATTATATTCTCGGTAGCTTTTAAAATATCATCATTTTTATAAATTAGCATTCTTTAAATTCCCCATTTTCCAATCTATACCATGTGTCTTCTTTTAATATTTTCCCATCTATTTGAGCTAATTTTACGCATATAGGAATATATTTATCAAAAGTATATTTCCATTCTGTAAGTGTAATCCAATTTCCTTTTTTGCCTTTTATTTTTGAATTTATACCCGCACACATTCCTACAGAAAATTCTCCATCAATTGCTACTTGGCTGTAATTTCCACTTGTTGCTACTTGGCTGTTATATCCACTTGTTGCTACTTTGCTGTTATATCCACTTGTTGCTACTTTGCTGTTATATCCACTTGTTGCTACTTGGCTGT
>CAYOAY010000007.1:24351-33158 GCA_964402155.1 uncultured Muribaculaceae bacterium
TTATATCCACTTGTTGCTACTTTGCTGTTATATCCACTTGTTGCTACTTGGCTGTTATATCCACTTGTTGCTACTTGGCTGTAATTTCCACTTGTTGCTACTTTGCTGTTATATCCACTTGTTGCTACTTGGCTGTTATATCCACTTGTTGCTACTTGGCTGTAATTTCCACTTGTTGCTACTTGGCTGTAATTTCCACTTTCATTTATTAAATTATCATCTTTAACTTCACTTTGTTTTTTAATATATTCAAAACTCAAATTAATTAGTTTGGGTAATCCTATTTCAGTTGTTAGTTTTATTCTTTTAGCAACTCTTTTGGTATCAGTATCATTTCTTTCATCAGAAACTTCTTTTGCTTCTACTTCAAAAAATCTGCTTTCACATAAATTATAATAATTTAATGTATCTAAAGGATTTTCACAAAAATGAAAACCTTTACTGCATAATTTAGCTTCATCTTCTTTATATTCTTTTCCAATTTTATATTTAAACGGTGTATTACCTCCAGTTGCTTCTAAATCTTTATTTACTGCTTTATAACCTTTCATCACTTCAATTTTCTTTCTTCCCATTTGTTCCTCCTTATATATCAAATATTGTCATTTGTTTATCAATATTTTTTAACATTAACTCTTTAGATTTGTTAGCAAAATCTTTTTTTATTTCAAAACCATAACAGCTTCTATTCAATTCAGCACATGCTCTTAAAGTACTGCCACTACCAGCACAAGGATCTATAACCACATCGCTCTCATCAGTAAATATCTTGATTAATTGTTTTAATAAATTTACTGGTTTTTGTGTAGGATGTATTTTAGGTATATCTTTTCCATCTCTTTCCCATTTAAACCAATTAAATATCATATGATTTTTACCAAATTCATCAATATTATTAAATTTTGGTAATTTTTCTCTATAAAGTACAATTGCATATTCAGTTGCTCCTACAATTTTCATATTTGCTTTTAACACCTGACTTGAATAATTTTTAATAAATACTAATGGATAACTTTTCATAAGTCCGTGTCTTTTGCCCTGTTCTATAACCATAGGTATTTGTTCAAAAGAACAAAATACTATCATTGCTGGTGCATTACTGCTTTTTCCTTTTTCTCCACCTTTTTTAGGTTCTTTATTTAAATATCTAGTACAAAAGTCAAAAAAATTATTTACTTTAAAATCACTATCAGTATCAAAGAAACTTGCATTTGCTAATTTACTTTCACCATTTTTATTATCTCCATCAACATACCATTGTGGATTGCTTGCATAAGCATTATTACCTAAATTATATGGTATATCAGCAATAATTAATTGAGCATGTGGTATTTGATATCTTTTAGCATTTTCAAAATGATCATTTATCAATTTTATTTTACATTTTCTTTTTTCATCTATTTTTATTACTTTATCTACTAATACATAATCCATATTTCTTATACCTAAAATGCTATATCATCATCTGTAATTTCTATTGAACTTCCAAATTCACTAAATACATCATCACTTATTCCATTTTTAATTGAGCTTTCTTCTTGATTAACTGAACTTTTTTCTTCTCTTTTACTTTGTAAAAAATCTATACTATCAACAATTATTTCAGTTACATAAACTTTTTGACCATCTTTTTCATAATTTCTTGTTTGAATTCTACCTTCTATTCCCAATAAGTCACCTTGTTTTATATAATTTTTTAACAATTCTGCTGTTTGCCTATATGCTATACAATTTATAAAATCACAATCATATTCTCCAGCTTGATTTTTAAATTTGCGAGTTACCGCTAAAGCAAATCTAGTTATTGCTATATTACTTTCCGTATATCTTAATTCAACATTTTTAGTTATTCTTCCTGTTAAACAAACTTTATTCATATCTTCCTATCTCCCTTTCATGCTTATTAGCCATTTCAATTAATACAGGTTGCCATTTTCTTTTATTTGAATGAACCATTCTATGACAATCTTCACAAAGAACAATTATGTTTCCAAAATATGTTTTTCTTCCACAAGCACCATATCTAATATGATGTCTATGTAATTCATAAGTCTTACCACATATTTGACAATAAGGTTCTTCTTCTGTAATAGTTTCATAAACCATTTTTTCTTGTTTATTCATACTTTTCCCCCTAAAACTGAGCCACAATAAATTCTCCGTTTTTTATTTCTAAATGCATATTATCGTTTTCACCCATAGCCTTTAATGTCTTACTTGCTTTTACAAGTTGATTCATAGCTCTTCTTCTATAATCTTTAGCACTCGCTATCATTTCATCTTTATCTGTAGTTAACTTGTAGCCTTTTTGTGAATGAGCTAAATATTTATCTGTTTGATGTTCAAAAAACTTCTTATTATGTAACTCTACCGCTTTTCTAAAAGCTCTTTCTGACATAGTTACACCATTTTGTTTTAATTCTTTTAATAAATCTTTTTTCTTTTTCCATTCACTTAAATCTAATAATTCAAATATCATTTCCATTCCTCCTTTAAGAGTTGTAATTCACTAGGTGTCATAGTTTCAATTCCTATTGCTTTAGCTTCCGCAACAATTCCATCAATTAAGCATGACATTTCTTTTGTATTCATTTCTGAACTTGGTTTATAAACGTTATAAATATAAAATTTATTACTATTTATTTGTCTTATTCCATCTAAGTCATAATATTTAAAATAACCATTTCCTTTAACAGGCAACATAACCTGTGTACGTACACCATAATGTTTTAAATAATCTTTATGAAGCTCTTCTTTGTCAACATTCATCGCATCTGCTATTTGCCCTAAAATAAGCCAATAATAAGCATTTGCATCTAGTGAACGTTTATTACGATGTTTAGTTATTCTAAAATCATATAATACTTCTCTATCTAGTTTTAATAGCTTGGGTATTACATCATCTATCTTATTAATGAATGTTTGCATAATCTTCTAACACCTTTAATAAATCCTTTTTTGATTTCCTTTCTATTTCAATAAGTTGCCCTAGTCCTTTTTTTGGTAACCATAAGCAATATAACTTTTCAAATTTCTTACCAATACCTAATTCATAAAAACTTAATTGCCAACTTAAATATTCTTTATCTAATTCTGATGTGGTTTTAATATCAACTAATGAATGTGATTGATTAACATTAGCTTCCATATCATAAGTTCCACAGTACAAATTTTGATAATGTATTTTTTGTTCTTGACTTAAAACCTCTATGTTATATATTTTTTTAAGTTTTTTATATTGTTCTAAACTTGCTTCTTGAATATAATTTAGATTTGGCAATTCTAATCCTTGTTCTAAACATTCAACAGCTTTATGTACCAGGCTTCCATATTCTGCTTTCTTTTCCAAAATTAAACTAGGAACTTCTTTATACTTATCTGGAAAGATGAAGTGAAGTATATCACTTACACAAGGTGTTATCACTCCATCTAGCAAATAAATATGTCCTTCTTCTATAAATTCAATCATTATTCTTCTACAAGTTTAAAAGTAAATCTTTCAGTAGGTTCTCCTACATTTGTATATTCTTCTGCTATATCTGGAAGTTCTTTTTTTAATCTTTTTGTATCAATAGTCTCTCTACCTTTAACTTGAGTTATATCTGCATATATACCATTAGCTATAAATTGCTTTAAACCACATTGTTTCATAGCTTCTTTTAATCTTTCTTTAAGTTCTTTTTCTACTAAATCCATTTGTAATTTAGTTTTTTGAAATTCCTTTATTTTTGATATTGTTTCCTCTGCTAAAATTATTTGATTATCTTTTATTGTTACTAATTCATTCATTTTATTTTTCCTCCTTAGTTATGTTTTGAATTAAATTACTAGCTTCTTGAATTGTAAAATCTTCTAATCTTTCTTTTTTTACCAATTCACATGCTTTTTTTATTTTTTCTTCACTTAAAATACTTTTTATTTTTTCAATTTGTTTTTCAGTAGCTAAAACTACCTTTTGAGTTTTTACTTCTTTTGGTTTACTCAACTTCTGAGCATCATCATCTTCTGTTGCTAAACCAAACGCCATAAGTAGCGAATATCTTCTAGCATAAGTTAAAGCACTTCCTTGTTCTTGAGCTGGATTATCTATTTTTGCTAAAGTTGCATCTGCTACCTTACATCCACGTTTAGGTTTATCTTCCCACTTTCCATCAATAAATCTGTAAGTCATTATGTAGTCGTTACCGTTTAATTCACATGTTTGAATTTCTTGATAATACCTCATATTATGTTCTTCTAAGTATTTATGTATTTCTGCTAATTCAGTATATTTATAACCATATCCATCTTTATTTTTTGCTAATGTTGTTTTTTCCATTTTCTATCTCCTTATCAATTAATTTTCTTTGTTGTGGAGTTAATTCTATAATTGAATTAATCCAAAAACTTTCTACTTGTTTTGCTCCCCATTTTTTTAGGAGTCTTTTTAATTCTTTATCACTCATCATCTAGCCAATTATAATCAGGTACTTCTATTTCTGATTCTTCCTCCTCTTTTGATTGTTTTATTAAGTCTTCATAGTTTTTATCTTTAACAGTGTTTATTATTGCTTGAGTATATTTAAAACTATTGACTCGATTTAATACTGTTTCTCTAATTGCATAAATAATTTTTCTTTTGTCATCAACTTCATTAAACCAATCATTAATCAAATTAATTTCTATTGGGTTAAGTGTCCTTCCAAAATTCTCACTTGCATAAGAATAAATATAATTAATATCTAATATTCTATTATTCTTATATTCTTCTATTGTGGTTAGTTGTTGGTTAGTTGTTGGTTGATTGTTGGTTAGTTGTTGTTTAGCTTGTTGGTTATTCATCTGGTATTTTTCATAATTATTTATTGTTATTATTGAGAATTTATTAGTTGTTTTGATGTTTATTTCGTTGGTTGATTTTAAATGATTTAGTGCAGTTTTTATGTTTTGTTCTGTCAAACCTAGTTCTTCAGCTAATTTTTTTCTTCCAGTTACAAAACTACCTCTTGGAACTATTTCACCTTTAAAATTTCCATCCTTCCAGTTAGCTTTTAATAAACAGTGAATGAATAGGTCTTTTGTGTTAGAGTCCTTATACCATTCCCAGTTTATTAACTTGCTATGAAGTTTAACCCATGTTTCATTCACGTTTGCCTCCCTTGACATTTTTATTAGTTTTATGTTATTCTTTAAGAGTAAATTTTATTTACAAGTGGTTAATTGTCGTATGTGTTCCAGCACTACGACTTTTTTTATTTACTCTCAATATGACCACCTCCTTTAATATGTGTTATAATTACCTCAGAAAGCGAGGTGAATTTATGAAAAAATACTTTTCAGCATCATCAGGTCATAGATTAGTATGCGAATATCCAAATAAATGTCCAATATGTAATAGTTCAATTTCGCCAGATAAAATAAGCGAAACATTAAATAAAAACATTAACTTAATTTCAATATTATTCACTTGTCCAGCTTGTGGAAAAGGATTTGTAAGTCATTATATATATTCAGAATCAAATCTAGAAGTTCATAACGGCTATGATTATTACAGGATAGATTTAATCGATTCCTTTCCGAAATTTCCAAAGCAAATTCATTTTGACGATTACATAGAAAATATATCTTCTAGTTTCACAGAAATATATAATCAAGCAGTTTCTGCAGAATCCCATGAATTGAATCAAATATCTGGTATAGGTTATAGAAAAGCATTAGAGTTTTTAATTAAAGATTATTGTATATATCGTAACAATGATAAAGAATCAGAAATTAAATCAATGTTATTAAGCCAAGTAATTACTACATACATTGATAGTCCTAAAATTCAGAACTTAGCCAAAGCATCTGCTTGGATTGGTAATGATGAAACTCATTATGTGAAAAAGTTTGAAGATAAAGATATAAATGATTTAAAGAAATTTATAAATGCTACTGTTGCTTTTATAACTTATGAATTAATATCCGATGAAGCAGATGACTTAGTTTCATCTAAATAAGTATCTTTAGTTGCTAATAATTTTCCTTTTAAATCCCAGTATTGAATAATATAGCGTACTGGGTCTTTTTCTACTCCAGCACCGATTAATGATACTGTCTTTATTACTTTTATAACCTTAGCCATATCCGTACCTCTAGGTATTGTGTTATTTTTTTTCATATCTATTTCACCGTTATAACAAAAACTATAAGTATTAATGTAGTAATTAAATATACTAGTGCTACGCCTTTATATTCCTTAAATAATTGTTTCATGCTTCCTCACCCTTTAATATTCTTTCTATGTATTTTGGTAATGCTAAATAAGGTCTTGTAAAAGGTATATACATCTTTTCCTTTTTCATTAATGCCCTTGCTTTTAACATTATTTGTCTTGCTTCTTCTTTTCCAATTCCTTTTTCTATGATGTATTCTTTTGTTACATAGTTCATAATGATTGTCCTTTCTTATTTACTTTTTTCACTATTCCTCTTACAATTATTGCAAGGAGGTATAGCAATGTTATTAAATAAAGATTATCGTATTATTTTAAAATTTCTGAATAAATATTGTGATAGTGGTTGTAAGTCTTCTCTAATTTCTGTATCTACTAAAATCAGCTTAGATGATACAATCTATATCCTAAAAGACTTAGAAAAAAATGATTATGTATATAAACTTCAAAATGATAATTGGAAAATTTCATATTTAGGTAAAAATTACCGTTCAATTTATAATAAATTATTATTTAGAAGTTATATATTTCCCATAATAACAGCTACGATTTCATATATATTAGGATTAATAACAAATTTAATATTGAAATAATTAACTGTAATTTTATAATTTTATTTATTTTTTCATTTTCGTAAAACACACTTTGTAATAACAAAAATTTATAATTTTCATAATCTTCTTGTTTTTTTAAAACTTCCTCTTTAGTTAATAACTTTTTCATATTGTCCTTTCCCTCTAACACCTAATGGAGCCTAGAAACTAACGAATACTAGTTTTGAAAGGAGTTTTTTGTTTCTAAACTCCATTAGATGTTAGAGATGTGTTTTTTAATAAAATTTTGTCCAATCTATTTCAAGAATTTTACCAATTTTTTTTGCTATGTCTGGTTTAGGTTGTCTAAATCCAGTTTCATAATTTGAAATAGTTTGTACAGTAGTATCAATTAATTTTGCGAGTTGTGCTTGAGTTAAACCTTTGGTTTCTCTAGCATCTATTAGCCATTGTCTTTTAATATTTCACCACCTTGTCTTTTTTTACATTTTGTTATATAATTAAAAACGTTAAAGAGTTTATTTGAAAAGGTTACGAAAAATAAATTTATTTTAATTTTAATTAACTAAAATAAGCCTAATTCATCTAATTATTCTCTTTGACATTTTTGTTGAAATCAAGTTTGTCGCCAAACAAAGAACTTGATTTCTTTTTTTTGTAATTTGGTTTGCTACCTTAATTACACCTATATTATATAATACAACGTGTATTGTGTCAATACTTTTTTATACGTTTTGTATATTAAATTGAATTATACTACAATTTGTTATATAATTTTAATGAAATGAGGGATTGTAATGTTCTCAGAAAGATTAGTACAATTAAGAAAAGAAAAAGGAATTTATCAAGCTGATTTAGCAAATGCTTTAAATATAGAACAAGGCGCAATAAGTCATTGGGAAAAAGGAAGAAGAACCCCTGACAAAGATATGTTAATATTATTAGCTGACTATTTTGATGTTACAGTAGATTATTTATTAGGACGTTCTGATAATAAAAATCCTAGTAATGGATTGCATACAAAAACAATAACAGATAATGAAGGTTATTCTATTGAAATAAAAACAGAAGTTCCTTTTAGTGAACTTTCTAAAGAAAAACAACAAGATCTAATTGATACTGCTATGGAAAAACTATTTGAAGTAAAAAAAGAAATTAAGGAAGATAAAAAATAATCTTCCTTTTTTTGACAATTTATGATATATTAAATTTGAACGAAGTATGCTAGTACAGATACTTTAATTATATTGGGAGGTGTCTGTATGCTTGAAAAAATGCAGAATATTGTAAAAGACAAATATAATGATACAAAAAATCAAATTCAATTAAAAATGGATAAACAAAAAGAATTGAAAGAAACACTTAAAAATTTCAATGAAACTATTCCTGTTGGAAATTTTAAAAAGTTATATATTAATCACAACACTAAGCAATGGTATTATAATAACAAGTTATTAAAGATTTTATCTTTTGATAACGTAATTGATATTGAAGTTATGGAAGATGAAAGTTCTCAGACTATAACAAAAACAAAAGGCACAGATAAAAGAAAAGTTTCTTTAGGTAAAGGACTTGTTGGTGGAGTTTTATTAGGACGTGCTGGTGCTATCATTGGTGGAACTCAAGGAAAAGTTAAAAAAAATGCAACTTCTGTTTCTAGTGAAAAAAACTATTGTACTGATTTATCAATTCTTATAACTACAAATTGCCCCGAGTTATCTTCTATCATTATAAAAATAATATCAAATAAAACTGATAAAAATTCATTTATATATAAAAATGCAAAATCTCAAGTAACAAAAATAATATCATTATTTAAAAGTTATTCAAATAATAAAAAAGAACAAAATATAAATATAACAAACATAGAACCCGAACTTGATAATTATGACAAACTAAAAAAATTAAAATCATTGTTTGATGATGGTATAATTAGTGAACAAGAGTTTAATAATGAAAAATCAAAAATATTAGATAGTTAATACTATCTTTTTTTATTTCAAACAACAAGAAAAACAAAAAATAAATTTTTCGTTTATAAATCCCTAACGGGATTTTTT